>JAAXIW010000077.1:0-3564 GCA_012270135.1 Brevundimonas sp.
GCCCAGGAACGCCCCCTCGAAGCGGTTCCGCGCCAGCTGCGTCCCCTGCTTCCGCGTCAGCCCCACGGCCTCGGCCAGCCGGCGGTAGTTGTCGTTCACATAGCCGCCGAAATAGGCGGGATCGTCCGAGTTCAGGGTCACGTGCAGGCCGCGGCGCAGCATCTCCGGCACGGGATGATCCTTCAGATCCTTGACCACGCACAGCTTCAGGTTCGACAGCGGGCACACCGTCAGCGTCATCTGCGACGCCGCCAGCCGCGCGATCAGCGCCTCGTCCTCCATCGAGCGGTTGCCGTGGTCCATCCGGTCGATGTGCAGCAGGTCCAGCGCCTCGCGCACATACTCCGGCGGCCCCTCCTCGCCGGCGTGGGCCACCCGCTTCAGCCCCATCTGGCCGGCGCGCTCGAACACCCGCTGGAATTTCGAAGGCGGATGCCCGACCTCGGACGAGTCCAGTCCCACCCCCTCGATCCGGTCCAGCCACGGCTCGGCCTGGTGCAGGGCGTCGAACGCCGCGTGCTCGTCCAGATGGCGCAGGAAGCACAGGATCAGCTTCGAGCTGACGCCCAGCTCACGCTCGGCCCGCTTCATCCCGGCCAGCAGTCCCTCGGCCACGACGCCGAACGGGATGCCGCGGTCGGTGTGGGTCTGCGGGTCGAAGAAGATTTCGGCGTGGCGAACCGTGTCCGCCGCCGCCCGCCGGAAATAGGCCAGCGCCAGATCGTGGAAGTCCTCTTCCGTCAGCAGGACGTTCGCCCCGGCGTAATAGATGTCGAGGAAGTCCTGCAGGTTCGAGAAGTCATAGGCCGCCCGCACCGCCTCGACGCTGTCGAACGGGATGGCGACCTTGTTCCGCCGGGCCAGCTCGAACATCAGCTCCGGTTCGAGCGAGCCCTCGATGTGCAGATGCAGCTCCGCCTTGGGCAGGCCGGCGATATGGGCGTCGAGCGACATGAACGGGCTCCCTTCCGAGGCGCCCAGTCTAGCCTACATCCGCTCCGGCGTATCGATGCCGAGCAGATCCAGCGCGCGCTCCAGCTGGTCCAGCACCGCCTTCGACAGGGTCAGGCGCGAGCCGCGCGTCGCGTCGTCCGGCGCCGCCAGCACCGGGCAGGCGGCGTAGAATTTCGAGAACGACTGCGCCAGCCGGTAGGCGTGCTCCGAGATCAGGTGCGGCATCCGCTTGTCGTAGGCCTCGGCAACCGCCTGCGAGAAGGCGTCCAGCGTCAGGGCCAGATCGCGCTCGGCCGGCTCGGCGATGACCACCGGCCCCGCCGCGGCGCCCTGGTCCGCCGCCTTGCGCAGCAGGGATTTGATCCGCACCGCCTGGTACAGCAGATACGGCCCGGTCTTGCCCTCGAAGCTCATGAAGCGGTCGAGGTCGAAGACGTAGCTTGTCGTCCGGCTGTTCGACAGGTCGGCGAATTTCAGCGCCGCCACCGCCACCTTGCGGGCGATGTCGTCGAACTCGGCCTCGGGCAGGTCGGCCCCCAGCTTCGCCTCGCGCAGCCGCTCCTGCGCCTTGTCGGTGGCCATGCTGATCAGGTCGTGCAGCTTCAGCACCCCGCCCGCGCGGGTCTTGAACGGCTTGCCGTCCGGCCCGTTCATCGTGCCGAAGCCGAGATGCTCCAGCGAGCCCTCGGCGGCGTAGCCGGCCAGACAGGACGCCCGGAACACCTGTTCGAAATGCTCCGCCTGCCGCTCGTCGACGACGTAGAGGATCAGGTCGGGATCGATCGCCTTCCGCCGGTCGAGGATCGTGGCCAGGTCGGTGGTGCCGTACATGGCCGACCCCTCTGACGAGATCACCAGCAGCGGCGGCGGGCTCGGCGCCTCGATCACGCTGCCGTCGGCCAGCTTCTTCTTCCGTGTCTCGCCGGGCCGGGCCACATGCACCACCCGCGCCCCGTCGTCCTCGACCAGCAGGCCGGTGGCCTCCAGATGCGCGATCATCTCCGGCATCAGCGGGTCGGCGTCGCTCTCGCCGTTCCACAGGTCGAAGGTCACGCCCAGCGCCCCGAACTCGCGCTGCAGTCCGCGCATCGATACGTCGTGCATGTGCCGCCACAGGGCGCGGTAGCCGGCGCGACCCGCCTGCAGCTCCGCCGTCGCCTTGCGCGCGCGGTCGCGGAAATCCGTGTCTTCCTTGGCGCGGGCGGCTGCGGCCGGATACAGCCGCTCGAGATCCTCCAGCGTCACCGGGCTTTCGGCCGGGAACGGCCCGTCGCCCTCGGCCATGAAGGCGTCGGCCTCGCCCTCGTCCGCCACGGCGACGATCAGCAGCCCCATCTGGAAGCCCCAGTCGCCGAAATGGGCGTCGCCCCAGACCCGGTCGCCCCGGAAGCGGAACAGCCGTTTCAGGCTCTCGCCGATGATCGACGAACGCAGGTGGCCGACATGCATCGGCTTGGCCACGTTCGGGCCGGCGTAGTCGATCACCACCTTGCGCGGCGCGGCCACCAGCGAGGCTCCGGCGTGGTCACGGTCCTCCGCCACCTCGGCCGCCCGGGCCGCCAGCGTGGCCTCGGCGACCTTCAGATTGATGAAGCCCGGTCCGGCGACCTCGACCGACGCCAGCCGGTCATCGCCTTGCAGCCGCTCGGCCACGCGGCCCGCCAGCTCGCGCGGATTCGCTTTCAGCGCCTTGGCCGCCGCGAGGGCGCCGTTGGACTGGAAATCGGCCAGGTCGGGCCGGTCCGACGGGGTCACGCGGGCCAGTTCGGGCGCCACGCCTTCGGCGGCGAAGGCGGCCCCGACCGCCTCGCCCAGAACAGTCCTGAGATCGGTCATTACTGCTCGGTCGACGGCGCCAGGGCGCCCGCGTTGACGCGGAAGCGGCTGCCCGTGCGGTTGAACTCGGCCATCTGCGGCGTGACGTCAAAGCCGACGAGGATCTCGAAATTGTCGCCGCTGGTCGTCGCTTCGGCGCGCGGGATGACCACGACCTGGTCCTGGGTCACGGAGGCCGTCAGCTGGCCTTCGTCGAAATTGACCGGCAGGTCGAAATACTCCTTGGCCAGAACGGCCTTGTTCCGCTCCGTCACGGCGATCCAGTAGCGGTAGGTGCGGCCCGTGCCCTCGGCCTGCGGCCCCCGGCCCAGGTCGAACTGGACCCGGGTGTAGACGGTGATCGGATCGTCGCCCTCGTAGGCGCAGTCCGAGACCAGCCCCTGGATCTCGCCCGTATAGGCCACGTTCGAGGCGGCGACCCGGTCGCCGGTCAGTTCGACGTAGCGGGCGGCGTCGTAGAGGCTTTTCACCGAGGGGCAGCGGCCGGCGGCGGTGGTGCGGCGCAGCGGCGCGATGCGGGGCGCGCGCTGGCGCTGGTTCGCCGGTGTGCCGTCGGCGTTCTGGCCGCGGTCCGATCCTCCCCGCTGCTGTTGCGGACGCACCTGGGCGTCAGCCGTCATCGGAACCAGAACGGCCGAAAGCAGCGCGGCCGAGACGGCCGAAGCCAGGGAAATCTTGAAGACGCGACGCATCGATAGCTCTTCCACGAACGAGGGAGGCGCGCGACAGCCCGACGCCGGGAGTTACGCTCGTTGCGGATAGCGGCTAATGCGA
>JAAXIW010000077.1:3574-4508 GCA_012270135.1 Brevundimonas sp.
TGACCGTGCGGCTCGCCACCCCGCGCGGCTTCTGCGCCGGGGTCGATCGGGCCATCCAGATCGTCGAGCGCGCCATCGGCAAATACGGCGCGCCCGTCTATGTGCGCCACGAGATCGTGCACAATCGCCACGTCGTCGACCGGCTCAAGGCCATGGGCGCGGTCTTCGTCAAGGAACTGGACGAGTGCCCCGACGACCGGCCCGTGGTCTTCTCGGCCCACGGCGTGCCCAAGTCGGTGCCCGCCGGGGCCCGGGCCCGCGACATGCTGTTCCTCGACGCCACCTGTCCGCTCGTCTCTAAGGTTCACGTCGAGGCCGAGCGTCACCACGCCGCCGGCCGCCACATCATCCTGATCGGCCACGCCGGCCACCCGGAGGTGGTCGGAACCATGGGCCAGCTGCCGGACGGGGCCATCAGCCTTGTCGAGACGGTCGAGGACGCCGAGGCCTTCCAGCGTCCGGGCGACGCGCCGCTGGCCTACGCCACCCAGACCCCCCTGTCGGTCGACGACACCCGCGAGATTCTCGCCGTCCTGAAGCGCCGCTTTCCCGAGCTGCCCGACCCGCACAAGGAGGACATCTGCTACGCCACCACCAACCGTCAGGAGGCGGTCAAGCGGCTGGGCGCGGGCTGCGACCTGGTGCTGGTGGTGGGCTCGAAGAACTCGTCCAACTCCGTCCGTCTGGTCGAGGTGGCGCTGCGGGCCGGCGCCCGCGACGCCCGGCTGGTCGACGACGCGTCCCAGGTCGACTGGTCCTGGCTGGACGGCGTTTCCACGCTCGGTATCACCGCCGGGGCCTCGGCCCCCGAGCCGCTGATCGAGGCCCTGGTCGAGGCCGTCCGCGCCCGTTTCGACGCCGAGGTCATCGAGGACGCGGGGGAGCGCGAGACCGTGACCTTCAAGCTGCCGCGCCTGCTGCCCGCATGACCCCG
>JAAXIW010000077.1:4557-9835 GCA_012270135.1 Brevundimonas sp.
TTGTCGGCCTCGGCCTGACGGCCCTTGCCGCGGCGGCCCTCGCCGGCTGCGGAGAGCCGGAGACTAAGGTCACGCCGCCGGCCGAGCCCACGACGCCGATCGAGGCGGCGGCCCCCGTCTCCGCCACCTACGTCTGCGACAGCGGCCTGACCGTGGCGGTGGCCTACCCCGATCCGCAGTCGGCCCAGGTGACCTATCGGGACCGGACTTACGTCCTGCGCCTCGCCCCGGCCGCCTCGGGCGCCCGCTATGTCAACGCCGAGGTCGAATGGCGAACGGTGACGCGGGACGGGGAGGAAGCCGCCACGCTCAGCCGCCTTGCGGCCGCCGATGACGCCGGCGCCGTCGTCCTCGAACGCTGCCGCCGCCCCGGCGTCACAGCCCTGCCGGTCACGCCCGAGCCGGCGGTCGAGCCCACGCCGGCCGGCGCCATCCAGGCCTCCGCGCCCTGCAAGGGCCCGCAATTGAAACTCAGCCGGGTCGGCGGGGACGCCGGCGCGGGCAATCGCACCTCCATCTTCGCCGTCCAGAACGTCGGCGCCCGGCCCTGCAGCCTGACCGGCTATCCGACGATCACCCTCGAGGATCAGCAGGGCGACGCCCTCGCCGCCGTCCGCTCCGACCGGACCCCGGGCAGCTATTTCCGCGCGGGCCAGACGCCGGGACCCGTCGAGCTCGCGCCCCAGGGACAGGGCTTCTTCGATATCGCGTGGAACGTCGTCCCGAATGAGGGGGCGGGCCAGACGGCCTGCCCCTCGGCCGCCCGCATCCGGATGACGGCGCCGGGCGACACCTCGCCGGTGACCCTCGCCCAGGCCTTCACCCCTTGCGGCGGCCGCATCCGTGTCAGCCCCTTCCGGACCGTGGCCGAGCCCGAGCCGGCGGCCTGACGTCCCAGGGGCTTCAAACCGCGTTCAAAACGGCGTAGCGGAGCGCCCATGACAGCGACCTTCTACGACCGCGTCTCTGCGGAACTCGCCGATATCGACGCCCAGGGGCTGACCAAGCCCGAACGCGTGATCGCGTCCCGTCAGGGCCCGGTGATCAAGGTCGGCGGCCGCGATGTCCTCAACTTCTGCGCCAACAACTATCTCGGCCTCGCCGGCGACCAGCGGGTGCCCCGGGCGGGCGTCGAGGCCCAGGAACGGTGGGGCGCCGGCACGGCCTCGGTGCGCTTCATCTGCGGCACGCTGGAGATCCACAAGGAACTGGAGCGCTCGATCGCCGACTACCTCGGCTTCGAGGACACGATCCTGTTCGCCGCCGCCTTCGACGCCAACGGCGGCATCTTCGAGCCCCTGTTCGGAGCCGAGGACGCCATCGTCTCCGACAGCCTCAACCACGCCTCGATCATCGACGGCGTCCGCCTGTGCAAGGCCAAACGCTACCGCTTCGCCACCTCGGACATGGATGACCTCGAGGCCCAACTGAAACAGGCCCGGGCCGACGGCGCGCGCGAGATCATCATCGCCACCGACGGCGCCTTCTCGATGGACGGCTATATCGCCAGGCTGAAAGACATCCGGGCGTTGGCCGACAAGTATTCGGCCCTGATCATGGTGGATGACTGCCACGCCACCGGATTCCTTGGACCCAAAGGTCGCGGCTCCTACGCCCACCACGGCGTCGAGGTCGACTTCGTGACCGGCACCTTCGGCAAGGCGCTGGGCGGCGCTATGGGCGGCTTCATCTGCGCGAAGACCGACGTCGTCGCCCTGCTCAAGCAGCGGGCCCGACCGTATCTGTTCTCCAACGCCCTCAGCCCGGCCGTTTGCGGCTCGTCGCTCGAGGCCATCCGCATCGCCGGCGGCGACGAGGGCGACGCCCTGCGCAAGCAACTGTTCGCCAACGCCGCCCGCTACCGCGCCGCCATGGCCGAGGCCGGCTTCACCCTGCTGCCCGGCGAGCACCCGATCATCCCGGTCATGCTGGGAGATGCGAAGCTGGCCCAGGACATGGCCGCCCGCATGCTCGAGCTCGGCGTCTACGTCATCGGCTTCAGCTTCCCGGTGGTGCCCCGCGGCCAGGCCCGCATCCGCACCCAGATGTCGGCGGCGCACACCTTCGAACAGATCGATCAGACGGTCGCGGCGTTCACGACGGCCGGGAAAGAGTTGGGAGTTATCTGATGGCGGACACCATGAAGGCCCTGGCCAAGACCAAACCTCAGGTCGGGCTCGAATTGATCGACGCCCCCATCCCGGTCGCCGGCGACGAGGACGTGCTGATCAAGGTGCACCGCACCGCCGTCTGCGGCACCGACATCCATATCTGGAACTGGGACGAGTGGAGCCGGAAGAACGTCCCGGTGCCCATGATCACCGGACACGAGTTCTCGGGCGAGATCGTCGCCATCGGCAAGGACGTCGACCGCCGCCTCAAGGTCGGCCAGCGCGTCTCCGCCGAAGGCCATGTCATCGACCTGAACTCGGAAGCCGCCCGGGCCGGCCATTTCCACCTCGATCCCGACACCCGCGGCATCGGCGTGAACCGTCAGGGCGCCTTCGCCGAATACGTCGTGGCCCCGGCCTTCAACGTGATCGAACTGCCCGACGACGTCCCCTACGAGATCGGCGCCATCCTCGATCCGTTCGGCAACGCCGTGCACACGGCGCAGCAGTTCGACCTGCTCGGCGAGGACGTTCTGGTCACCGGCGCCGGCCCGATCGGCATGATGGCGGCCGCCGTCGCCCGCCACGCCGGCGCGCGCACCGTGGTCCTGACCGACATCAACGACTTCCGCCTCGAGCTGGCGCAGAAGGTCGCGCCCGGCGTGCGTACCGTGAACACCACCAAGGAAGACCTGCACGACGTCATTCACGAGCTCGGCATGAAGGTCGGCTTCGACGTGGCGCTTGAGATGTCGGGCTCGCCGATCGCCTTCAAACAGTGCGTCGACACCCTGATCATGGGTGGCGGCATGGCCATGCTCGGCATTCCGTCGAAGCCGATGGAGACCGACTGGGGCGCCATCATCCTCAAGGCCCTGACCATCAAGGGCGTCTACGGCCGCGAGATGTTCACTACCTGGCGCAAGATGCTGGGCTTGCTCAAGGCCGGCCTCGACCTGACCCCGCTGATCACCCACCAGATGAGCTACGACCGCTTCGAGGAGGGTTTCGAGGCCATGCGCTCCGGCCAGTCCGGCAAGGTCGTGCTCGACTGGGACAAGGCGGCCTAGGGGCGGACCAGGCCATGGCGGTCGGCCCGGTCGTGGCCTTTCTGGAAGGCGAGGGGCCCGACGCGCGCGGTCGCACCCTGTTCGACGTGCTCGGCTTCGACGACGCCGCGCTGGAGCGGACCCACGATTTCATCCAGTGGCTGTTTCCCCTGCCGGAGCCGTCCGGCGCCGTGCCCGACGCGCCGGTTCTGTCCGCGGACGACAGGCAGGCGATCCACGATTCGATCATGGCCCAGTGCGCCATGGCGGCGGCGACCGACCGGATGGAGCGGTTCTATCGCTCGACCCACGGCTGGTTGCGGCCCGACGACCACAACCACCTGCGCATCACCCGCATCATCCGCTCGCTGCGGCTGCTGCGCGGCGACGCCGAGGCCGACGCCTTCCGCGCCGCCGTCCTGTCGATCGTCGAGGCGACGGGCGCTCCGGTGAGCGCCCGCAGCCGGGGCTACTGGCAGACCGCCTGATCAGGCGGCGGCCGGTTCCTTCTTCATCGTCGCCATGAAGACGATGATCACGAACAGCAGCATCGAGCCGACCAGCATGATCTCCGAGGCGATCATCAGCGGCACGACGAACGGCTTCTGCAGCAGCATCAGGGCCAGCGACGGCATCAGGATCAGGAAGCCGAGCACCGACAGGCCGAAATGGGCCATCGGCAACCAGCCCCGGCCCGCCGCCGGGAAGGCCCGGTAGAACAGGCCGAACAGCATCATCGAGGCGAAGCCCAGCAGGTTGATATGGGCGTGGACCGGCCGCAGCACGAAGTCCTCATTGGCGCCCATCCAGACGCCCAGCGACATCCCCACCAGGGCCGAGAGCACGCCGAGGCGCAGGAAATTATTGGAAACAGACATGATGGATCCCTCCGACAAACGGCGCCCGTAGAGCGTCGTTCTCCCAACGGATCAAGTTACATCCGATTCAGTTTCCGGGCGCAATCCGGACGTTTCGTCAGCCCGCCAGCGCCTTGGCCAGAGCGCGCTCGAAGCCCGCCGCTTCCGGCCCCGGCAAGGTCTCCCCCAGCCGGCCGTCCTGATAGAGTTCGAACACCTTCGGATGGACGTAGGACGACCGGCACACCGTCGGCGTATTGCCCAGCAGGCCCGCCACCGCCTTGACGCAGACCGTGATCCGCCGCTTCGCCTCGGTCGGCGACGAGGGCGGCTCCTGCTCGCGCAGCGCCCGCGCCGCCGACACCGTCCCGGCCCAGGTGCGGAAGTCCTTGGCCGAGAATTGCTCGCCCATGGCCTCGCGGATGTAGGCGTTCACATCGTCCGAGGTGACGGGGCACAGGTCGCCGTCGGCGTCCCGGTATTTGAACAACTGCTGGCCCGGCAGTTCCCGCAGCTTGCGCACCACCGTGGCCAGCCGGCGGTCGCGCACCCGGACCTCATGCTCGATCCCGCTCTTGCCCTTGAAGGCGAAGGTCAGGGCCGTCCCGTCGACCTCCAGATGCCGCTTGTGCAGGGTGGTCAGGCCATAGGACCGGTTCTGCTTCGCATACTGCGCATTGCCGACCCGGATCAGGGTGATCTCCAGCAGCCGCACGGCGGTGGCCAGCACCTTCTCGCGGCTCGGCCCCCGGCGGGCGAGATCCGCCTCCACCCGCCGCCGCAGCTTCGGCAGGGCCCGCGCGAACTCGGACAGCCGCTCGAACTTGGTCTCGGCGGCGTGGGCGCTCCAGTCGGGATGGTAGCGGTACTGCTTGCGCCCCTTGGCGTCCCGCCCCACCGCCTGGATGTGGCCGGAGGCGCGCGGGCAGATCCACACATCGGTCCAGGCCGGCGGAATGGCCAGGGCGCGGATCCGGGCCAGCACCCTCTCGTCGATGATCCGCCGTCCCTTCGGGTCGTGATAGACGAAGCCCTTGCCGGAGGCGGTGCGCTTCAGGCCCGGCTGCTCGTCGCTGCACCAGCTCAGGCCTTGGGGAATGTCGGCGGGATCGGCGAGCGTCACGCCCGCGCCTCGCGCTGGCAGGGGCCGCTGCGGGCGGCGGGCGGGTCGATCATCGGCGGTCTCCGTCGGCTTGCGCAAACGACGGGGCGGGCCGGCGGTTACTGCGGCCTTGCCGACGCCGGCCGCACGGGCGAACAG
>JAAXIW010000011.1 GCA_012270135.1 Brevundimonas sp.
AGCCGGCGTCAATCGCGCCGTACCAGCCGTTCGGATCGGCAGACGCGGCGCCGGCTGTAAACAGCCCTGCCATCGCGACGCCGGCTAATAGCTTCACCTTCATGATATCCCTCACACTCAAGGTTGCCCGAATGCCCACGCTTTACACGGGACGCTCCGGAGCCGAACGGGATTGTGCCGGTCCGGTTCCTTGTTTTCGCTTGGAATGCGGCGACTGTGGCGCCGTTTCAACACATTCTCGCGGGGCTGTCTCAACCCGGGACGCCTGCTAGGAGTTCCCCACACGCAACGGAGCAGACGAATGGCGATGAGTTTCGACGGTCGGGTGGCGATCGTGACGGGGGCCGGCGGCGGCCTCGGCCGGGAACATGCGCTGGCTTTGGCCCGGCGGGGGGCGAAGGTCGTGGTCAACGATCTGGGCGGCGCCCGGGACGGATCGGGCGGGTCGTCGACCGCTGCGGAGGCGGTCGTGGCCGAGATCGAGGCCGCCGGCGGAGAGGCGATGGCCAACGCCGCCTCGGTCACCGACTTCGCCGCCGTTCCGGCCATGGTCGACGCGGCCATGGCGCGCTGGGGCCGTATCGATATCCTCGTCAACAACGCCGGCGTGCTGCGCGACAAGACCTTCGCCAAGATGGAGCTGGAGGATTTCCGCTTCGTGGTCGACGTCCACCTGATGGGCGCCGTCAACTGCACCAAGGCGGTCTGGGACCCGATGCGCGAGGCCAACTACGGCCGCATCGTCATGACCACCTCGTCGTCGGGCCTGTACGGCAATTTCGGCCAGTCCAACTACGGCGCGGCCAAGATGGCCCTCGTAGGCCTGATGCAGACCCTGTCGATCGAGGGGGCCAGGAACGACATTCGCGTCAACTGCCTGGCCCCCACCGCCCATACCCGCATGACAGAGGATCTCGGCGCGCGCCTCCCGCTCGACCTCCTGGGTCCCGACATGGTCACGCCGGGCCTGCTGCACCTGGTCAGCGAGGATGCGCCCAGCCGCTGCATCCTTGCGGCGGGAGCGGGCGGCTTTGAACGGGCCTATGTGACCCTTACGCAAGGCATCTGGGCGGCGGGCGAGGACGCGCCGGAGCAGGTGGCGGCCCGTTTCGACGAAATCTCCGACCGCGCTGGCGAGATCGTTCCCGAGATGGGCGCCGCCCAGGGCTTCACCGAACTGACCAAGGCCCAGGCGGCGCACAAGGGCTGACCCCTTGCGTTGACGTCACGGCAGGGGGCTAACCTGCCGCAGAAAACTGGAGAACTCCCATGCGTGAAGCGGTCATCGTTTCGACGGCCCGCACCCCCATTGGCCGGGCCTACCGCGGAGCGTTCAACGACACCCAGGCGCAGCAGCTGGGCGGTCACGCCATCCGCCACGCCGTCGAGCGCTCGGGCGTCGACCCGGCCGAGATCGAAGACGTGGTCATGGGCGCGGCCCTGCAGCAGGGTTCGACCGGCACCAATATCGGCCGCCAGGCGGCGCTGGCCGCGGGCCTGCCGGTGACCACGGCGGGAATGAGCCTCGACCGCCAGTGCGCCTCGGGTCTGATGGCTATCGCGACGGCGGCGAAACAGGTGGTGCTCGACGGCCAGACTGTCGCCGTCGGCGGCGGGCTGGAGTCGATCTCGCTGGTGCAGAACCAGACCATGAACCTGCATCGGCTGCGCGACCCGGCCCTCATCGAGCGAGTGCCCCACATCTATATGTCGATGCTGGAGACGGCCGAGGTCGTCGCCGCCCGCTACGGCATCTCCCGCGAGGCCCAGGATGAATACGCCCTGCGCTCCCAGCAGCGCACCGCCGCGGCCCAGGCCGAGGGCCGGCTCGACACAGAGATCGTGCCGATGACCACCACCATGCAGGTGGTCGACAAGACCACCGGCGAGACGTCTTCGAGAGAGGTCACCCTGTCGAAGGACGAGGGCAATCGTCCCGAAACCAACCTGGAAGGTCTTTCGTCGCTCAAGCCCGTCTTCGGCGGCGGCGAGGAGATCAACGAGGGGCGGTTCATCACCGCCGGCAACGCCAGCCAGCTGTCCGACGGCGCCTCGGCCAGCGTGATCATGGAGGCGGCCGAGGCCGAACGTCGGGGACTGCAGCCGCTGGGCGCCTTCCGCGGCATGGCGGTCGCGGGCTGTGAGCCGGACGAAATGGGCATCGGTCCGGTCTTCGCCGTGCCCCGTCTGCTGGAACGTCATGGCCTGAGTGTCGACGACATCGGCATCTGGGAGCTGAACGAGGCTTTCGCGGTGCAGGTGCTCTATTGCCGCGACCGGCTGGGCATCCCCGACGACCGGCTCAACGTATCCGGAGGGGCCATCTCGATCGGCCACCCTTACGGCATGTCGGGCGCGCGGATGACCGGCCATGTCCTGATCGAGGGCAAGCGGCGCGGCGCCAAATACGGCGTCGTCACCATGTGCGTCGGCGGCGGCATGGGCGCCGCGGGTCTGGTCGAAATCTACTGAGGCCGGGGCGGCGGCGGCCCGTCGCATCCGCGGGCGCGCCACTCCGCCTCCTTCGCCGCCTGCCAGCGGGCCCGCAGCACTGCGGGCCGCGCCGGATAGCGATCCTCGAGAAACGCGGCCTCCACCACCCGGTCGGTGCGGAAGGTGCGGAAGTCGCCACGCATCTCGCACCAGCCGACCAGCAGGCGGGTGGTCTCGCGGTAGCCGATCAGGAAGGGCCAGATGGTCCGCCGTGTCTCGCGGTCCTGCTCGTCGCGATAATCGAGTGTCAGCTTTCGGCCGGCATGAATCCACGCCCGCAGCCGCGCCATGTCCAGGACATCGTCCTTACGCGGCTCCCACACCGGCGGGCTGGCCACCGCCGGCTCCAGCACCACGGGTCTCAGTCGCTCCGGCACGGTGGCGGCGATCTTGGCGACGAGGTCCCGCGCGGCGCGGGCCAGGGCCGGGTCGCCGCGCCCCGCGACCCATTGCGCGCCCAGCACCGCCGCCTCGATCTCGTCCGACGTCAGCATCAGCGGCGGCAGGTCGACGCCGCCTTCCAGCACATAGCCCAGCCCCGCCTCGCCGCGGATGGGCACCCGCTGCCCCGCCAGGGTGGCGATGTCGCGGTAGATGGTGCGCTTCGAGGTCTCCAG
Organism: Brevundimonas sp.; assembly: GCA_012270135.1. GTDB lineage: Bacteria > Pseudomonadota > Alphaproteobacteria > Caulobacterales > Caulobacteraceae > Brevundimonas. Next base: position 3,111 of record JAAXIW010000011.1, read on the forward strand.
TTCGGCCGCCATGGCGTCGGCCGTCAGCGGCTTCGACGAGCGCCGCAGCACCTGGATGATCTGGAATAGCCGGTCCGCGCGTCTCATTCCGCCAGTCTTGTGTACGGCTGCTGACAGCATGGTGGCAGCAGGCTGGCAGTAGTCAATCCTCGAGGACGGCGAGGGGCCGTCCCGCTCGGGAGACAAAGCCATGCTTACCCTGTTCCACGCCCCATGGTCCCGGTCCTCGCGGCTGGTCTGGCTGCTCGAGGAGATCGGGTCGGCCTACGACATCTGCTATTGCGACATCGCCCGAATGGACGGCTCCGGCGCCCGCGATCCGCGCAACCCCCATCCGGACGGCAAGGTGCCGGCCCTGCTGCACGGTGACGCCCTGGTGACCGAATCCGCGGCTGTCGCCCTTTATCTGACGGATATGTTTCCCGAGGCCGGCCTCGGCGCGCCCGTGGGATCGGCCGAACGAGGCGCCTTCCTGACCTGGCTGGCGTGGACGGCGGGCGAGATGGAGCCGGCCTTCTGGGCGAAGATCAGCGGCGCCACCGACAGCGATCCCAAGGCCCAGGCGCGCTACGACGCGGTGATCACCCGCCTGTTCGATGCGCTGGAACGGGGTCCGTATCTGATGGGCCAGCGTTTCACCGCCATCGATGTGATGGTCGGCAGCGCCCTGGCCTGGGGTCGCGAATTCTCGCCGCCGAGCGCCGCTCTGGACGCGTATCTGGAACGGGTTCTCGACCGGCCCGCCAACGCCCTGGCGACGGCGAAGGACGGCACGCCGCCGGTTCTCGCCCAGGTCGCCTGAGGCCTGTCAGGCGGCGCCGACGGCCTTCGCCCGGCCGTCGCCGTCGGCGGGCTTCACCACCGCCGTCAGTGAGGCGACGAAGTCGTCGCGCCAGACGCTGACGTCGGTGTCGCGCACCACCTGCATGAGCGCCTCCCACTTCCGCTTGCGCTCGGACAGCGGCATGGTCAGGGCCCGCTTGATGGCGTCGGACAGCTCTTCGCGGCTGAACGGATTGACCAACAGAGCCTCGCCCATCTGCTCGGCCGCCCCCGCGAAGCGCGACAGCACCAGCACGCCGGGGTCGTCCGGGTTCTGGGCGGCGATATATTCCTTGGCGACCAGATTCATGCCGTCGCGCAGCGGCGTGACCAGCCCGACCCGGGCGGCGCGGTAGATTCCGGCCAGCTGGTCGCGGCGGAAGGGGCCGTTCAGAGCGCGCCCCGGCGGCCAGTCCATGTCGGCGGAGTCGCCGTTGACCCGCCCCGCCAGGGCGTCGAGCCGGGCGCGGATGTCCTGGTAGGCGTCGACCTCGTCGCGGCTGATCGGCGTGACCTGCAGCAGGAAGACCTCGCCGCGCATGTCCGGATTGTCTTCGAGGAACTGCTCGTAGCCGAGCAGCCTCTCCTCCAGCCCCTTCGAATAGTCCAGACGGTCGACGCCGACGATCATCGACCGGAACGCCGCCGAGGCCGCCATCCGGTCGTAGGTCCGGGCCCCGAAGGTCGAGTTGCGCGCGGACAGGAAGGCTTCGACATCGATGCCGATCGGAAACACGCCGGTCTGGATCGTCTTGCCGAAGGCCTCCAGCGCGTCGTTGGGAAGCAGCTTGCCGTTCACGCTCGACTCGGAGGCGACATAGTCCCGGAACAGGTCCAGCCATTCGCGGGTGTGGAAACCGATCAGATCATAGTCGAACATCGATTCCACCAGCCGCCGGTGGTGGGGCAGGGTGACCAGCAGCTGACGCGCCGGCCACGGCGTGTGCAGGAAGAAGCCGATCCGGTTCTTCACCCCGAGCCGCCGCAGGTCCCGGGCCAGCGGGATCATGTGATAGTCGTGAATCCAGATCAGATCGTCGGGCCTGAGCAGCGGAGCCAGCACCTCGGCGAAGCGCGCATTGGTCCGCTCGTAGCCCTCGCCATACGACCGTTCGTAGGCGGTCAGGTCGACCCGGTGATGAAACAGCGGCCACAGCGTCTTGTTGGCGTAGCCGTTGTAGTATTCCTCGACGTCCTGCGCCTCCAGGTCGACCAGGGCGACGGTCACGCCCGCCCGATCCTCGAACTTGGCCTCGGGTCGGAAGGTCGCGACTGTTTCGCCGGACCAGCCGAACCACAGCCCGTCGTATTTTCTCAGGGCGGCGGACAGGGCCATGGCCAGGCCGCCCGCCGATCCGGCGGCGGGGTCCCTTGGGGCGGACACGCGATTGGACACGACGATCAGACGGCTCATGGCGTGGTAACCGCCATCGCGCCCGCGAGGTCCGGGACCATCCGGTCGAATTCGGTCATCGCGCGTCTGTCCACGACCGGCTCAGCAGGACCGCGCAATTGATCATCCCGACCAGGGAATAGGTCTGCGGGTAGTTGCCCCACAGTTCATGGTCGCCCAGCGATATATCCTCGGACAGCAGGCCGGCGTGGGTCCGGCGGCTCAGCATCTCCTCGAAAATCTCGCGCGCCTCCGCGTCCCGGCCGTTCAGGTGCAGGGCCTCGATGAACCAGAAGGTGCAGAAGTTGAACGCGGTCTCCGGCTCTCCGAAATCGTCCGCCTCGACGTAGCGGAAAAGGTAGGGGCCCTTCTTCAGGTCGCGCTCGATGGCCTCGAAGGTCTTCACCTGCCGCGGATCCTTCGGGTCGAGGAAGCCGAGGTCGGTCAGTTGCAGCAGCGAAGCGTCCAGTTCGCGATTTCCGAAACTGGCCGCGAACCGCCCTTCGTCGGGCAGATAGGCGTCCGACTCGATCCGTTCGTGAATCGTCGTCGCCCGGTCGCGCCAGACCTCGGCGCGCGCCTGGAGGCCCAGGTGATCCGCCGCCTTGGCCAGCCGGTCGCACGCCGCCCAGCACATCACCGACGAATAGGTGTGGACCCTGGCGATGGTGCGGAACTCCCACAGGCCGGCGTCGACCTGGTCGTGCATGGCGAAGGCGCGCTCGCCGACTTTCTCCAGCGCGTGGAAGTCGTCGATGGTCCCGGGCCGGATCAGCCGCTGGTCGTAGAAGGCTTGCACCAGCGGCAGAACGATCTGGCCGTAGACATCGTGCTGCAGGTGCTCGTGCGCCTGGTTGCCGATCCGCACCGGCTTCATGCCGCGATAGCCCTCGACGCTGTCGATGATCCGCTCGCCGATGCCGGGCTCGAGCCCGACGCCATAGACCGGCTGCACATGGCCGCCGGCCGAGTCGTCGACGAGGTTGCGCAGATAGCCGAGGTAGTTCTCGAGAAGATCGACCGCCCCCAGACGGTTCAGCGCGCGCACCACATAATAGGCGTCGCGGATCCAGCAGTAGCGGTAGTCCCAGTTCCGCCCGCTCTCGGGAAATTCGGGCACGGATGTCGTCAGGGCCGCGACGATGGCCCCCGTCTCCTCGTAGGCGCACAGCTTCAGGGTGATGGCGGCCCGGATCACCGCCTCCTGCCAGTCCAGAGGCAGATAGAGGGTCCGGACCCAGTTCTGCCAGTAGGCCACGGTGCGTTCGTACGCGGCGGCGACCCCCGGCCCGACGTCCTGGTCGTAGCCCTCGTCGGGGCCGAAGAAGAAGGCGTGCGATCGCTCGAGCCGGAAGGTCCGCTCGTTGAGCACATGCGACACCGGGCAGTCGGTGGTGAGCCGGAAGGTCACGTCGGTGCACATGTAGCGGATGTGGTTCGACCCGCTGGTCTTCTCCGCCGGACGCGCGCCCCAGTCGGCCGAGGGCCGCACCCGCACCCTGATGCGCGGGGCCCCCTCCAGCGGCCGCACGATCCGCGCGAAGGCGAGCGGGCGATAGGTCCGGCTGTGCTTTGGATGACGCGGGGCGAAGTCGAGAATCTCGACCGCTGCGCCGTCCTCGGCTGTCAGCACGGTGCGGAGAACCGGGGTGTTGCGCACATAGGCCTGATTGATGTGCTTCTGGCCCTCCAGCTCGATGTCCCAGAAGCCGTGCTGCGGATCAGTCCCGTCCATCAGGGCCGAGAACACCGGATCGCCGTCGACGCGGGGCGCGCACGCCCAGACGTAGCGCCCGCTGCGGTCGATCAGGGCGCTGATCGAGCAATTGCCGATCGGGGCGAGGTCCAGGTTGGGGGTCATTCGCTCTCCTCGACGGCGTTCAGCCAAGCCAGCACCGCCTCGACATCCGGCAGGCCGTGACGGGCGGCGGTTTCGCGCGGCGGTCCGACCAGTACGCCGAAGCCGCCCAGCGCCTCCGCGGCGCGAAAGCCGTCCTCGTCCGTCAGATCGTCGCCCAGCATGACGGGAACGGCTCCGGCGAACGGAGGCTCCTTCATGAAGGCGTTCAGCGCTGTGCCCTTGCTTGTTCCCGGCGTCTTGAGTTCCACCACCAGATTGCCGGCCTGCAGGGTCAGGCCGGTCTGCTTGGCGAGATCGCTGGCCAGCGCCATGGCCGAGTCGGCCTCCGCCGGGGCTCCGCGGTAGTGCAGTCCGGCCGAAACCGCCTTGTCCTCGACGATGATCCCCGGGCGCGTGCGGGCGAAATTCTCGAAGGCGGTGACCGCGTCGCGCACCTCCGGCGCGGCTTCGGCGCGGTGCAGCGAGCCGTCGGCGCGGCGTCGTTCCAGCCCGTGCACGCCGGAGGCCGATGTGGCGCTCGCCTCGGCGATGCGGTCTATCTCTTCGATGGTGCGTCCACTGATGATGGCCACGCGCCCTTGCAGGCGGTCCGCCACGGCTCGCAGCGCCGCCGTCCGCTCGGGATGCGGCACGACGGCTTCAGGTGTGTCCGCCAGCGGGGCCAGAACGCCGTCCATGTCGAGGTACAGGGCCGGGCGGGGCAGGGACACGGGCGGCGGCGGCAGATGCGCGGCGGCCTCGACCGGCGCGGGCGCGCTGTCGGTGATCGGGTTTGGGTTCCGCATGGCCCCTTCTAACGCGGCCTTGCGGCAAAGGTTGACCCCCGGAGGTGCTTTTTCTCGCATTGCAGCATTCTCCCCGGTGCGGCCCCGGTGATTGTGATTCCAGCCCCGATGCGCCACATCGCCAGCATGAGCGACGATACAAACACCGCCCTGTCCGCCGATCCGGTCGCGATGACCGCCCGCGCCCGCGACGTCATCCGGCTGAATATCGAGGCGCTGCTGGCGCTGGAGGCCGGTCTCGACGACGGCATCGCGCGGGCCTGCGAGATCATCCTGTCCCGCCCGGGCTATCTGGTCGTCACCGGCATGGGCAAGTCGGGCCATATCGGCGGAAAGATCGCCGCCACCCTGGCCTCGACCGGCACCAACGCCTTCTTCGTACACCCCGCCGAAATGAGCCATGGCGACCTCGGCATGCTGCGCAAGGACGTCACCCTGTTGGCCAGCTCCAACTCGGGCGAGAGCCGTGAGCTGCGCGACCCCCTGGTCTACTGTCAGCGCGAGGGCATCCCCGTCATCGGCCTGACCCAGCGCCCGAACAGCTTCCTCGGCCGCAACTCGGCCGTCTGCCTGACCATGCCCCAGGTCGCCGAGGCCTGCCCCAACGGCCTGGCCCCCACCACCTCGACCCTGATGACCCTCGCCCTCGGCGACGCCCTCGCCATGGTGTTGATGGACCGGCGCGGCTTCACCGCCGAGGCCTTCGGCCTGCATCACCCGGGCGGCAAGCTGGGCATGAGCCTTCAGAGCGTGCGCGACTGGATGGGCGACCGCCCGCCGGCCCCGGCCACCGTGCCGATGACGGCGACTTTCGCCGAGGTCGTGTCCGCCATCACCGAGGGCCGCAAGGGCGCGGTCGCGGTGCTCAAGGACGACGGTAGTCTCGCCGGGATCGTCACCGACGGCGACGTGCGCCGCGCCTTTTCAAAGGATTTCGCCGGCCTGACCGCCGCCGAAGTGATGAGCCCCCGTCCCAAGGTCATCGGCCCCGACGCCCGCATGAGCGACGCCATCGACCTGATGACCCAGAACAAGATCGCCACTCTGCTGGTGGTCGAGGACGACCGCCCCCAGGCCATCGTCCACATCGCCGAATTGATGCAGGCCGGCTACGTCAGCTAGTAGGCCCGCCGCCCGTCGATATTCCCGGGCGGCGCATAGCGGCAGGCCAGCACCGACCGGTCGCCCCGCGTCTCGATGGCGCAGCCGACATGGGTGGTGCTCCGCCAGACCAGCTGGCTGTAGTGGCCGACGTCGCTCCACCTCCCGGTCCGGCTGACGTTCGGAAAGACGTCGTGGCGATAGTCCGCCTTCTCCGCCACCCAGTCCCCGACCATGTCCTCCGGCGTCCAGTCCCGTCCGCCCCAGCCGGTCCACAGGTTTTCGCCGTGGCCGTGCCTTGCGGGATCGTGGGCGAAGGTGTTGCTGGCGATCAGTTCCCGCGCCCAGACCCGCGCCTCGGCCTCAAGGTTGTCCGCCCAGCGCAGCGGCGGGACCCCGACCCGCGCCCGCTCGGCGTTGTGGGCCGCGAGCAGGCGTCGCTCGACCTCGGTCGAGGGCGGCGCCTCGCGCGGCGCCTCTACCGGAACCACCGGCCGGGCCTGGGGAGGGCGTCGGTCCACCAGCCGCGGCGTCGGCGCGCAGCCGCCCGCCCCCGCCGTCAGGGCGAGGGCGGCCAGTCGTTTTAAAGATCCGAACCTCAGCGGGGTGCGCCTTCGCTGAGCGGCTCGTCGGTCAGGGCGCTCTCGACGTCGTCGCCTTGCATGGTCGGGGTCTCGGCCGGCTTTACGGCCTGGATTTGCTCCATCGCCGTGAGATTTCGCGGCCGCATGACGTCGGGGAGACGGT
>JAAXIW010000126.1 GCA_012270135.1 Brevundimonas sp.
GGGTTCATTCAAGTGCGTGACGCCCAAGTCGTTTTTGCCATCTCGATTGAAGTCGCTTCTCGCCATCGCTCGTCCAAGATGAGGCTGGGGCCAATCGCCGGACGGATCCGCGACGCTGACCGTCGATCTGCGGCCCGATCTGACGATCGAGGCCCTGGCCGGGAGGCTGGCCAAGCCGCGCGGCAAGGACAGCGTGTCGAACTGGCTGCGCAAGGCGGCGGGCCTGTCTCCCGTGGGCGCCGGCCTGTTGCGCGAGATTCCGGGGGAACTGCCCGCCGGCGCCGACAAGCTGGCGCGGCGGATCAAGGCGGTGCGGCTGACGCTGACGGGGGTGCAGGGGCTGGCGCGGGCGATTTCCTCGGCTGGCGGCGTGCGATTCGAGGCCGTGGACGACCAACTGATGCTGAAGGCGCTGCCGGGCGTGTTCGTCGCCGGGGAAATGCTGGACTGGGAGGCGCCGACGGGCGGCTATCTGCTGCAGGCCTCAATGGCGTCCGGCGTGGTCGCGGCGGAGGGGGTGCTGGACTGGCTGGCGCGGGACGCTAGGACATAAGGATGACCGACCTTCCCGAGATCCACGGCGACTGCCCGGCCCGCTTCGGCGCGGTGAAGGACGCCTTCGCGGCCAATTTCACCGACGCCCCGGAAGGCCTGAACGAACTGGCTGCCGGCTACAGCGCCTGTATCGACGGTGAGACGGTCGTCGACCTGCGGGCGGGCTGGGCCGATTCGGCGCGGTCGCGGGCGTTCGCGGCGGACTCGGGCACGCCGGTGTTCTGGACCGGCAAGGCGGTGATGGCGACGCTGATCGCCCTGTGCATCGAGCGCGGGCTGCTGGACTACGAGCGGCCGGTGGCGTGCTATTGGCCGGCCTTCGGCGCGGCGGGCAAGGCGGCGATCACCGTCGGCCAGCTGATGAGCCATCAAGCCGGACTGCCGGGGTTCGACGAGGCGGTCGAACCAAGCATCTGGTTCGACCGGACGGCGGTGCTGGAGCGGCTGTGCGCCCAAGCGCCGATGTGGGAACCGGGCACGGCCAGCGGCTATCATCCGATCACCATCGGCTATCTGGCCGGGGAACTGTTCCGCCTCGTCGACGGCCGGACGATGGGCACGGCGCTGCGCGAGGAGTTTCCGGGGCTCGACCTGTGGATCGGCCTGCCGGAAGGCGAGCACGGCCGGGTGGCGCAGATGCGCAAGCCGGCGGCCGCGCCGTATCTGGGCGAGATCGACGCGATCCGGCGCTCGGCTTTTCTCGACAAGGGCTCGGCCCCCGGGGGGCGGGGTTCGTCGGAGTGGCGGATGATGGAGATCCCGTCGGCCAATCTGCACGGCACGGCGCGCGATCTGGCGCAGCTGATGACGGTGATGGCGACGGGGCGGTTCAAGGACCGCGAGGTGCTGTCGGAGGCGACGCTGGCGGCGGCGCGGCGCGAGCGCATCCACGGTCAGGACCGGGTGCTGCCGTTCGAGATGGGCTGGGCCGCCGGCTGGACCATGAACGCCGGGCTGGACATCTTCGGCCCGAACGCCGGGGCGCTGGGTCACTACGGCTGGGGCGGCAGCTGCGCCTGGGCCGATCCGCAGGCGAGGCTGTCGGCGGCCTATGTGATGACCCGCCAGTCGCCGCATCTGATCGGCGACCCGCGGGCGGTGAGGCTGCAGCAGGCGGTGTACGCAGCGCTGTAGGGCGACGCTAGGCCGGTTCAGCCGTCCGCTTCAAGGCTAGCCGGGCGGCGCGGACGCGGAAGTATGCGGCGGCGGCGAACACCCCGGCCCCGCCCCAGCTGAAGGCGAAAGACCCCACCCTGAGCGGCGCCAGCGCCTCCCCGGCCCAGACGCCGACGCCGAACTGCAGGGTCGGGGCGAGGAACTGGATGAAGCCGATGGTCGACAGCGGCAGGCGGCGCGCCGACCAGGCGAAAAGGGCCAGCGGCAGCACGGTGGCCGGGCCGTTGGCGAGGGCCCAGAGGGTGCTGACGGGGTTGTCGAAGGCGACGCCGGCGCCGGTGTGCTGCAGCCACAGCACCCAGGCGAGGCCGAACGGCAGCAGCAGCAGGCACTCGACCAGCAGGCCGGCCTGGGCGTCGATCGGCACGCGTTTGCGGATCACGCCATAGGTGGCGAAGCTGAAGGCGAGGACCAGCGAAATCCACGGCGGACGGCCGAGGGCGAGGGTCTGGAACAGCACGCCGACGGCGGCGAGGCCGATGGCGATCCAGCCCCAGCGGTCGATCCGTTCGCGGAACAGCCACAGGCCGACCACCATGTTGAGCAGGGGATTGATGTAATAGCCGAGGCTGGCCTCAAGCGTGGCCCCATGGGTGGTGGCCCAGACGTAGAGCCCCCAGTTGACCCCGATCAGCGCCGTCGAGACGCCCAGCCAGCCGAGCGTCCGGGGCGTGGTCAGGACGGCGCGCACCTGACCGCCCTGCCGGGCCAGCCAGACCAGCAGACCGGCCACGATCACCGACCACAGGGCGCGGTGGGCGAGGATTTCGAGCGAGTCGAAGCCGACGGCCGCCTGCCCCATGAACAGCAGGGGCATGACGCCCCACAGCGCATAGCAGGCGAAGGCGGACAGGAGGGCGGCGCGGCCCTGATCAGGGCCGGGAACAGCGGTCATGGCGGACTCCTTCGCCGGGGGAGCGGCGAGCGGGACGGGTCAGACGGTGATGGAGCGATAGCCCGACGACGGCTTGATCGTGCCCGTCTCGTCCAGCAGTTGGGCGATCTGGACCGCGTTCAGGGCCGCGCCCTTGCGCAGGTTGTCGGAGACGACCCACAGCGACAGGCCGTTCTCGACCGTGTGGTCCTTGCGGATGCGCGAGACGTAGACGGCGTGTTCGCCCGAGGCGTCGACGGGGGTGATGTAGCCGTCGTGCTCCTGCTTATCGATGACCATGACGCCGGGGGCCTCGCGCAGGATGGCGCGGGCCTCGTCGGGGCTCATCGGGCGGTCGAACTCCAGCGTCACGGCCTCGGAGTGGCCGACAAAGACCGGGACGCGGACGCAGGTCACGGTCAGCTTGATGTCCGGATCGAGGATCTTGTGGGTCTCGTCCCACATCTTGGCTTCCTCGTCGGTGTAGCCGTCGTCGCGGAACGATCCGATGAACGGAATGACGTTGAAGGCGATCTGCTTGGGGAATTTCTTCGGGCTGGCGTCGCCGAGGCCATAGATGGCCTTGGTCTGGTTCCACAGCTCGTCCATGCCATCCTTCCCGGCCCCCGACACCGACTGATAGGTCGAGACCACGGCGCGGGTGATCTTCGCGGCGTCGTGCAGGGGCTTCAGCGCCACCACCAGCTGGGCGGTCGAGCAGTTGGGGTTGGCGACGATGTTCTTCGTCTTCGCGTCCTTCACCGCGTCCGGGTTCACCTCGGGCACGATCAGCGGCACGTCCGGGTCCTTGCGGAACGCCGAGGAGTTGTCGATCACGACGGGGCCGGCCTTGCCGATCTTTTCGGACCATTCGCGCGAGACATCGCCGCCGGCGCTCATCAGCACGATATCGACCTTCGAGAAGTCGAATTCCTCAATGTCCTGACACTTGACGGTGCGGTCGCCCCACGCGACCTCGACGCCCTTCGACTTGCGCGAGGCGACGGCGTGCATCTCGTCGACGGGGAATTCGAGTTCCTCGAGGATGTTCAGCATTTCACGGCCGACGTTGCCAGTGGCGCCGACGATGGCGACTTTGTAGCCCATATTGATTGGTCCTTCGGACGCGCCAACGCTCGGCTCGCGGAGCCTCGCTGCTTGAGCGCAAGAATTTGGCAGGCCCGGCTACCCGGACTGTGCGGCTGTATGTGGGCCATCGCGCGCGCGAAGCAATCGCTTTTCAGCAGCGGCGGGCGCCGTTAAGGCCGAGAAGGATGGGATCACGCATACGCGCTGCTTATGAGAAGCGGCTGGCCGACGGCCGGCTGACCGCCGATCCGTCGCAGGTCCCGGTGGTCGAGGCGCTGGCCCGGCTGGAGATCGACCTGGGCCGCAAGGGGCTTCTGGGCGGCCTGCTGGGCGGGCCGCCCGAGGTGCGCGGCGTCTATCTGTGGGGGCCGCCGGGGCGGGGCAAGTCCATACTGATGGACCTGTTCTTCGCCTGCGCGCCGGAGAGGCGGAAGAAGCGGGCGCATTTCCACGCCTTCATGGCCCGGGTGCACGGCCTGATCCGGCAGTGGCGCGAGGGCGGCGCCGAGACCCGCAAGGCCGTGTTCGGACAATCGAAAGGGGACGATCCGATCCGTCCGGTGGCCGAGTTGATCGCCTCGGAGGCGCGGCTGCTGTGTTTCGACGAGCTGCAGGTCACCGACATCGCCGACGCCCTGATCCTCGGCCGCCTGTTCGAAGCGCTGTTCGAGCAGAAGGTGGTGCTGGCCGTGACGTCCAACCGCGCGCCGGACCAACTGTACCTCAACGGGATCAATCGCGAGCTCTTCCTCCCCTTCATCGACCTGATCGAGGCCCGCTGCGACGTGGTTTCGGTCGCGGGCGCCCGCGACTGGCGGCTGGACCGGCTGATGGGCGACCGGGTCTGGTTCGCCCCGCCGGACGAGGCGGCGCGGGCCGGGTTCGAGGCGCTGTGGTCCGACCTGAAGGGCGAGCAGGAGGAATGCCCGGCGCATCTGAGCGTTCAGGGCCGCGATGTTGTGATCGAGCGCACCGACGGCGGGCTGGCGCGCGCGACGTTCGGCGAGCTGTGCGGGCGGGCGCTGGGGCCGCAGGACTATCTGGCCGTCGCCGAGCGGTTCCACACCCTGTTTCTCGAGAACGTGCAGGTGCTGGGACCGGAGAAGCAGCAGGAGGCGCGGCGGTTCGTGACGCTGATCGACGCCCTCTACGAAGCGGGGACACGGCTGGTCGCCCTGGCCGAGGCGGCGCCGGAGGCGCTGTACCGCAAGGGCGTCGGGGCGTTCGAGTTCGAGCGGACGGTGTCGCGCCTCAACGAGATGGCGGGCGCGGAGTGGCTGGCGCGCGAGCGGGATTGACGCCTCGGCACGCCTTGCTTTCGCCGTTGATCCATCATCAGGTGAAGGCCTGCAGGAGACCCTGATGATCCGTTTCGCGACCCTCGCCGCCGCCGCTGTCGTGGCGCTCGCCCTCCCCGCCGCCGCGTCCGCGCCGCCCGCTCCCGTTCAGGCCACCGCCGATCCGGGCGTATCGCCCGAGGCGGTGCGGGCCTGGCTGGTGTCGAAAGGCGGCGTCGTCAGCGAGGTCCGCCGCGAAGACGGCTACAACTGGATCAGCATCGATGACAACGATTTGAACTGGGTCGTTTATTTTTATGATTGCCGGGGGGGTGCGTGCGGAGCTGTGCAGTATTCAGCCAGCTTCTCCAACCCGACCATCACCCAGACCATGGTCAACGACTGGAACCGGGACCACCGCTTCCTCAAGGCTCACTTCCTGCCGGGCGAGGCGGGCGCGGACCAGACCGCGGTAGCCCAGTACGACGTGGTGGTTCACCGCGGCGAGGTCGACCAGCTGGCGGACCACACCGCGCTCTGGCTCGACGTCCTCGGCGAGTTCGGCGCCGCCGTCGGCTATTTCGCCCCGGCGGACCAGCCGGCCCCTCGCTGAGCGGACGACGGACTGCTAACGCGGGCGGATGAAGGCTGACAACGTCGATGTGCTGATCTTCGGGGCGGGCGCCGCCTGCATGATATGCGCCATCGAGGCCGGCCGGCGCGGCCACTCGGTGCGGATCGTCGATCACGCGCGGGCGCCCGGCGAAAAGATCCGTATCTCGGGCGGCGGACGCTGCAACTTCACCAATCTGGGGGCCGGACCGGGCAATTTCCTCGGCGAGAATCCCCGCTTCGCCACCTCGGCGCTGCGGCGCTACACCCAGCACGACTTCATCAAACGGGTCGACAGGGCCGGCATCGCCTGGCACGAGAAAACGCTGGGACAGCTGTTCTGCGACGACAGCGCGAAGCAGATCATTCGCATGCTGACGGATGATCTGCGCGAGGCGGGGGCGCGACTGTCGCTGGGCGTCGCGGTGGAGCGGATCGCCCGGACCGGCGACGACTTCCAGGCCACCCTGTCCGACGGGTCGACGGTGCAGGCGGCGTCCTTGGTGCTGGCCACCGGCGGCAAGTCGATCCCGAAGATGGGGGCGACGGGCTGGGCCTATGACACGGCGCGGGCGTTCGGGCTGAGGGTCACGGAGACGCGACCGGCATTGGTCCCCTTGACCTTCGAACCCGGCCTGCTGGATCGGCTGAGGCCGCTGGCGGGGGTGTCGGTGGAGGCGATCGTTTCGCATGGAAGGACGAAATTCGCCGAGGGCCTGCTGTTCACCCATCGCGGCCTGAGCGGCCCGTCGGTTCTGCAGATATCCAGCTACTGGCGCGAGGGCGAGGCGATCTCCGTGGCCATGGCGCCGGGCGTCGACGTGTTCGCGCGGCTGAGAACGATGAAGGCGGAGAACGGCCGCCAGGCGGCGCACACCGCCCTGGGCCAGCTCGTGCCGAAGCGGCTGGCCGAGGTGCTGGTCGAGCAGGAGGCGGCCCACGGCAACCTCGCCGACCTGCCGGACAAGGCGTTGCGGCGGCTGGACGCAGCGGTCAATGGCTGGAGCGTCAAGCCGGTGGGGTCGGAAGGCTACCGCACCGCCGAGGTGACGCTGGGCGGCGTCGCGACGGATCAGCTGGACCAGCAGACCATGGCCGCGAAGTCCGTGCCCGGACTGTTCGTGATCGGCGAGGCGGTCGACGTCACCGGCTGGCTCGGCGGCTATAATTTCCAGTGGGCCTGGTCGTCGGGCTGGGCGGCCGGGCAGGCCTGCTGACCGCGACGTTCCGGCCTATTGCCACCTCGCGGCGCGGGTCCCACCTTGATCCGGCGGGACGGGCCCCTCTGGCGCTGTCCTCCGGCGCCCCCCTTCCTCTGCCGCCGGAGGCGCGTGATGTCGGACCGCATCGGGCGCTCCGGCGTTCGACTCCGGCCCAATCCGGGATCACTGGAGCGCCCGCCCCCGTTTTGATCCCCCGGAGACCGGTCGATGCCGCTAGTGAGGTGCCCCAACGACAACGCCGCCAGGCAGACGCTGGATCGCAACGGCGTCCAGTTCGACATGTGCCCGACGTGCCGGGGCGTCTGGCTGGACCGGGGCGAGCTGGAAAAACTGATGGCCGGCGCGACCGAGGAAGGCCGCGCCTCGGCGCCCCAGGCCGCGCCGCAACCCTGGGGCCAACAGCCGCGGGAGGCCTGGCGCGAGCCGCCCCGCTACAAGGACGACCGCTACCGCGACGACGACTACAAATACCGCAAGAAGAAGCGCGACAGCATCTTCGACATCTTCGACTGAGCCCTGGCGCGGCTCACGCCGCCAGACCGGCGGCCTTCATCAGCCCCTTGAGCGGCGCGATGGTTTCCGGCGCGGCGGCGAGGGCGGCGCGGTTGTCTGGAGCCCGGAACAGCCTGACCGCCTCGGCCCTGGCCCGGTCGGCGGCCGGTCCCGGCGGCGACGTCTCGCCCGCGGCCATGCGCAGCAGGACCGACAGCTTCTGGGGCAGGGGCGCCGGCGCCCGGGCCAGCATCAGGACGATGCGAGCCTCGGCCTCGACGGTTCCGCCGACCGCGCCGATGGCGGCGATGATCTCGGCCTCGTCGCGGTCGTTCAGGCCACAGCCGCGCACCGCGCGGCTCAGGCCGGCGAGGATGCCCAGCTTCTGGGCGGCGGTCTGGTCGGTGGACGGCGCCCGCATCTCGCCCTCGAAGCGCAACGAGCCGACGCAGGCCGACAGCCAGCGGGCGGCGGCCCGCTTGTTGGCCGAGCCGGTGACGTTCTCGCACAACCGGGTCAGGGCTTCGGCCTCGCACAGCACGCTGGTGCAGGTCTTCACATAGGCGGCGACGAAGTCGGCGGTGACGAGCGCTTTCGACCGTTCGCTGAAGGCGGTCTGAACCTCCTCCAGGGTCAGCAGCCGCCCGGCCGTCGCCGTCAGGGTCATGGCCAGGGTTCGCAGGATGTCGATCTCGCCGGCGGGGTCGGTCGGGCGCAGGCGGCGCGGGCTCATCAGTTCGCGGACGACCATCCGGGCCAGGGCGGCGGACAGCAGCGGAAATTCGCCCGACGCGACCCGTTCGCCGAGCCGGGCCGCGGGGCCCTCGACCACCGGCACATGCAGCGCCAGGCGGGCGTCCTGGCGGATCAGGGCCTCGACCTCGCGCGGGGCGACCATTCGCACCACGGCGGCCAGTGAGGCCCCCTGGTCCAGGGCCGGTCCGAGCACGTCGGCCAGATTGGTCCGCGCGACGAACAGTTCGCACATCACCTGTTCGAGCGGCACCATGACCATGGCCCGCGGCGCGCCCTCCATCGGCGCGCGTTCCGCGAGGTCCATCAGGCGGTCGAGCCGGGCCCGCCCCCCGCGCACGCCCTTGAGCGCGCCGGAGATGATCCCGCCCATGACGAAGGCGCGGTCGGCCTGTCCCGACAGCCGGTGCGCGAGGTCGGCCAGGGAATGGTTCTCGAGGTCCGGGAACTGGTTGCGGCGTCCGGCCGCGAGCAGGCGTTCGATCGTCTTGTCGGCCAGCTTCTGATAGTGACGGACCAGATCGTGCACCGGCTGGCCCACGGCCTGGCTTTCCGGAACGGCGACCTTCTGGATGGCGTGCTGGAGTTCGACGCCCGAGGCTTCCAGCTTCTCGGCCAGGTCCGGACGGTGCAGCAGTTCGAAGGCGGTCACGCCCTGGCGGTTCAGCCAGTCCTCGAGCACGCGACCGATCTGATCGCGGGCCATCGGCGCATAGAGGTCCTGGGGCGACCCGCAGCGCGGACCGGCCTCGTCGTCGGGGACGACGCGCTTGTGCTGCACCTCGGGCGCGCCCCGGGTCAGCACCGTGACGCTGTTGAAGGCCATGGTGTCGGGATCGAGCGTTTCCTTGGTCACCCGCACGGCGGCCGCGCGCTTGTCGTCGAGCAATTCCTCGGCCGTCTGGATCGCGTGGGCGCGGTCCTCCGTCGCCATCTGGAGGCTCCAGGGCGCGGGCGCTGTCTTGCGGATATAGACTTCGTAGTGGACGGGGCCGGCCATGAAACACTCGCACTGATGACTCTCCCAGCATGGCGCCAAGGCTTTAAGGCCGGGTTTCATTGCGCATTCAGGCGCGGCGGCCCATTTTATCGCCGTAATCTCACCCAGTTGATCTAGAACGGTTACGCTTGCCGCGCGTTGAGTGCGGGAACGGGAAGCCCTCAAGGAGACCGCCTTGGCGAACATCACCCTGGTCGACGACGACGAAAACATCGTGGCGTCCGTGTCGCTGGCGCTGGAAAGCCATGGTCACAAGATCACGGCCTTCCACGACGGCGCCGCCGGTCTGGAGGCGCTGGAATCCAGTCCGCCGGATCTGGCGATCCTCGACGTGAAGATGCCCCGGATGGACGGAATGGAGGTGCTGCGCCGCCTGCGTCAGACCCGCCAGATCCCGGTCATCATGCTGACTTCCAAGGACGAGGAGATCGACGAGATCCTCGGCTTCAACCTCGGCGCGGACGATTACATCCACAAGCCGTTCAGCCAGCGGCTGCTGATCGAGCGGGTCAAGGCCCTGCTGCGGCGCACCGGCGCCGACGGCGGCGAGCCCGAACCCTCGGGCGACGGATCGACCCGGGCCATCAAGCGCGGCAAGCTGTCGATGGACCCAGCCCGGCACGAATGCACCTGGGACGGCAAGGCGGTGAAGCTGACGGTGACCGAATTCCTGCTGCTGCAGGCGCTGGCCCAGCGGCCCGGCTTCGTGAAGAGCCGCGACAACCTGATGGACGCCGCCTACGACGA
>JAAXIW010000342.1 GCA_012270135.1 Brevundimonas sp.
CGGTCGCGTGCGCGGTCCTCATACCGTTGCCTCCCTACGGCGCACCCCGAGTGCCGTGCCGGACCTGCGGGTGCGCCATTCCGGGCCGGTATCCTGTTCTTGAGCTCGCCGCCTGCGCGGTTGGGGTTTGGTCCGCGCTCGACGCCACGACCATCGTCGGCGCGGTCCTTTCGGCGGTTCTGGGCTGGCAACTCCTGCTCATCACGACGGTCGACCTCGAACATCTGTGGCTGCCGGATCGGTTGACCCTTCCGCTGCTCGCAACAGGATTGATGGCGGCCGCTCTGATCGAACCGCACACGATCGCGGCGGCGACCTTGGGAGCCATCATCGGCTTCGTCGCGATGTGGAGCTTTGGGTTCGTCTATCGGCAACTGCGAGGTCGGGATGGGCTTGGCGGAGGAGATCCGATTCTGTTCGCTGCCGGAGGCGCATGGGTCGGTTGGCAGAACCTACCCCAGAGCCTGCTGATCGCCTCCTTGGCCGGCATCAGTCTGCTGTTAGCTCGTCGACTGTCAGGCCGCACCGTGACGCCGGACTACCGCGCCCCATTTGGCCCGCCGTTGGCGGCAGGGTTCTGGATCACTTGGATTCTACAGTGAGGGCCGCTCATGGGCTAAGCGGCCAACAGACGTTCAACGGCGCAGATAGCGGTCCTCATTTGGAGACAAGTTCTCGAATGACTGACCGCACCGAGCTCAGTCGCCGATGGTCCTCGGACCAGACGCACCAGCAATCAGAGACAAGTTGTTGGCGATGTTGGCGTGCTCACCACCTCGACGCCGCTTGCAGAATTTGGCTCCAACAACCGACGCTGGGCGGACCAACTCAGCTGGAATTCGGTCTGAGCTTGCAAACGAGCGATCGAAACCCGATCCAACCGCCCCCGGAGGATGGCCGCCTGTATGTCAGGCGCGAGGAACGCCCATTCTGTCCGTCTGAGATCCCCTTGCGGCTTCCGCGCGTCAAAGACGCGATCAGTCCGACTGGCCAAGGCCGGCCGCGCCGGTTCCATGGCGGCGTGCGCGGCACGAAGTCGTCTGATCGCAGAAACCCGTGCCCTTCCGGCCGCTCTTTCGATGCGCCTGTCGTGGTCCTCGACCCACGTTCGCCCGCCGCGCAGCTTCAATCTGACGGGTATTGCGCCACGAACATGCCTGGGACGGGACTCCGGCTCACGGCGGTCGCCCGGCCGGAGCCTGGCTTCGCACGCGGCCGCTTGGATGAGGTGGGGTGCGCCATCGCCAAGCGCTCTGAGGCTGAAGACGACCTGAACCCGATCGCTGTGCACCTCAACCCTGGCCACCGCATCTCTCAACACGGTCGTTGATATCGCCTGGACATCCCCTGATACGAGCTCGGCGAGGCGCCGACGGATCAGATCGTCGAGCGGCCGGCACGGCACTCTGTTGATCGCGTCCGCGCGGCTTGCCTCCGGCAGACCAAGGTGGGGACGCGGCGCGACGTAGTAGCCGTAGGCGCGGCCCTTCCGGCGGGTGAACACCGGTTTCATGGACTGTCCCACCTGATCGAACAGGCGGCCCTGAAGCGGTGCGCGGTCGAGGTTGGGAGCTCGTCGCCTCCAGACCTCGCTGCGCTGGCTGAGCAGCGCTTGGACCGCGTCGAACGTCGCCTGGTCAACGATCGGCTGATGACGGCCCGCATAGGTCTCACCCTTGTGCGAGATCAGACCGATGTAGATCTTGTTTTGAAGCAGATGCCGAAGCGCGCCACGGCTGAACGGCATCCCGGGGTGTACGATCCCTCGGCGCGATCTTCCCGCCTTTGACCGGATCCCCTCCTCCATCAGTTGCTGCTGCAGGTCGTAGATCGATCGGCACTGGGTAAGGCGCTCGAAGATCGAGCGGACTGTGACCGCCTCGTCCTCATTGACCTGCAGTCGCCGGTCTCCCGAAGCATCGGGCGGGTCGTAGCCCAATGGGACCACGCCCCCCATCCACATCCCCTTGGCCTTCGAGGCCGCGATCTTGTCCCGGATGCGTTCGCCGGTGACGTCCCGCTCGAACTGGGCGAACGACAGCAGGATGTTCAGGGTGAGCCGCCCCATGGAGTTGCTGGTGTTGAACGCCTGGGTCACGCTCACGAACGCCACGTGCTGTTGGTCTAACCGTTCCAGTATCCTGGCGAAGTCCGCCAGGGACCGGGTCAGCCGGTCCACCTTGTAGACCACCACAGCATCGACCAGCTTGGCGTCGATGTCTGCCAGCAGCCTCGCCAGGCCCGGGCGGCTCATATTGGCCCCGGAGAACCCACCGTCTTCGTACCGCTGACGAACGACCGACCAACCTTCTCCGCCTTGGGATCGAACATAGGCTTCGCAGTACTCGCGCTGGGCGTGGAGTGAGTTGAAGGATTGCGACAGGCCCTCCTCTGAGCTCTTGCGCGTATAGATCGCGCATCGAATGCGCTCACGTTCCATCGCCGCCTCCCTCACGCAGTCCGAAGAAGCGTGGGCCATTCCAGCGAACGCCAGTGATCTCGCGCGCTACGGCGGAGAGACTGCGATACTGGCGACCTCGGTAACGGAAGCTCTCTCGTTCGGCGACCACCTCATGGACCACGCCGAGGTACTCACGCGCGATCCGGATGCCCTCTCTGAGAGTCTGGATTGTCGGGAGAGATGAAGCCTTCAACCTTCGCCGATGGTCTGCCGTCAGGTCCCCGTAAGCCGCAGACTGGACCCGCCATGCGATGAGATGCCGAAGAAGTCGCGGTGACCGGAACCTCGGCGGCGGGCCCCATCGCTGCCGCCATTCGGCTCGAAGCGCCTGTAGGGGCATGGTCTCGAGATCTGTGAGAAAGTCCTCAAGTTCCGCGTCGCCAGCCACCATCCCACCCTCCTGAAAGGGCGGAGGCGACGACGCTCCCTAGTACAACTTATCACATGGAAACCGTCGGAAAAGCTAGTTCCAGCAACAACTTAGAGCGCGCATACGGAGACAAATTCTCGAATGACTGACCGCACCGCCACCACGGCCCCGGTCTCGGGCCCGCCGCCGCGTTGATCGACAGGTCCGGTCGGTGACGAAGCAGTATCGCAAAGAAGGCGACAAACCCTGCGCACGCCAGGAGGATGGCGACGTACACGGGATACCCCAGGACCAGGCTGAGCGCGGCTGACCAGCACCCGATCAAGGGCAGATACCGCCAGCCGCCGGCTGGAAAGACTTCCCGACGCCAGACATACTGGTAGGCGGCCAACGCCAGTATCATGAGGGTGAACGTCGTGAAGGCGGCCTGGTAGCCGCCGACCCCTGACAGCTTGAGAAAGCCGTAGAAGGACACTGTGATCACAGTAAGAATAACCGAGGCGTTATTCGATTTCTTCATCGCAGGGTTCCGGCTCATACGGGCAGTGTAGGCGTCGATCCCTGCGGGTCAAAATTCCGGCCGGCCTCCCGCCGGCGCCGATGGTTCAGAAGGCGCCCTCGACCTGCAGGGAGGCGTCGGCGTTCTCGACGATGCTGAGGCTGACCGGCTGAAGGCCGTGGGTCGTGTCGAGCGCGCCCAACCAGCCGAAGACGGCGGCGGCCGGCGCGTTGGCGGCGCGGAAGCCGATCCGGCCGCTCGGGTCCATACCGGTGACCAGTTGAAGCCCGGCCGCCTCGGCCGTCTGCCGCAGCACGGGCTCCAGACCCTGGGCTTCCGGGGCGCCCGCCTCGCCGCCGCCCGCCGCCGGAAGCCGGGCCAGGAGGGTCCGGACGTCTGACAGCCGCGCTTCCGCCGCCGCGCGATCGTCGGCGGCCCGGTCCCGCCAGTCCGTCAGCGGCCGGACGACGCCGAGCCAGACGGCCACCGCCGCCACGAGCAGCGCCATCACGACCAGCATCCGTTGCTCGCGGCGGGTGCGGCCGTCCCAGGACTGATGCAGGCGGGCGAACAGCACGGTCACGGGCGGGCTCCGATGCTGATGTCGCTGACCACGCGCCCGCCTTCGTCGAGGGTGGCGTTCTCGGTCACGGCCAGGCCGGCGTCGGCCATGCGGCGGTCGAGCTCCCGCATGTCGGACCAGGCCGGGTGGCTGAGGGTGGCCCGCATCCCGTCGTCGGGCGCGGCGAGCAGGGCGTCCAGGTCCACCCCCTCGACGCCCTCGACGGCGGCGAACAGGGCGGCGGCGGCGGCGGTCACGCCGCCGGGGGGCGGCGAGGCGGCCGCGCGGCGGCGCAAGGCCCCGCCCGGATCGGGGTCGCGCGCCAGATCCGGGCCGACGGCGGCGATCGCCGCGACGGCCCCCGCGTCCAGTCGGCGGGCCGTCAGGTCGTCGCGGACCGCTGCAGCGGCCACGAGCAGCAGCGGCGAGACGAGGAGCGCGGCCGCCAGGCCCGCAGCCCGCCGCCAGCCGACCCGGACCGGGGCCCGCTCCCGGGCGCCGTTGTCGAGAAGATCGATCGCCGGCGACCGGGCCGCCTGGATCAACGCCTGCTCCACCACCTCCGGGTCCTGGAGCGCCATCACGCGCCGGTCGCCGACGACCAGGTCGACGAGGTCGGGCTGGACCGTGACGGCGAAACGCCGGCCGCGCAGGGCCATGTTCTCTCCGAACGCCACCGCCAGGACGGCATCGTCTTCGCCGGGCTCGGACAGGGTCAGCATGTCCGGCACGAGGACGTCGGCGCGGACCCCCAGCGCCTCGAGATAGTCCGACCAGGCCTGCAGCAGGCCAAGACCCACCACGGCGACGAGGCGGGGCTGATCGGCCCCGGCGGGCGGGGCCACCACCGTCGCCACCCGGTCCGGCGCCGCGGCCAGCTCGTCCCGGAGCCGCCAGGCCGCCGCGGCCCGCAGCTGGGCGGCGCCCCCCGGCGGCAGGTCCAGCCAGCGGATCGAGACATCGGCGCCCGGGCAGACCGCCACGGTGCGCATCGGCCCGGGCCGCTCGACAGGGTCCGGGACCAGCACGCCGCGATCGAGCACGGCGCCGTCGGGCGCGACGACCATATAGGGTGCGGACTGTCCCGAGAGCGCGGGAATGAGGACGAGGCGGGTCGGTTTCATTCTTCGGGAGTCCAGCGCTGGATGACGGTCCGCACCATGCCGTCGGGCTGGGCGTGCAGGAGGGCGGTGCGCACGGCGCGGCCGCCGCCGAGGTCGACGTCGACACGGAGGTTGAAATAGCGGGTCAGGACCGTGACCTGTTCGCGGACCTCTTCGGGAACCGCGACCCCGGCGAGGGCGGGCTGGGCCCAGAAGGCGGCGGCGTCCGCCCAGCCATCGCGCGGACGGCGGGCGATGACGCCGCGGGCGCTGTCCGGGCCGAGGGCGTTGTCGGTCAGCATCATCAGCAGGGGCGCCTGGTCCGGCGTCAGGGTGTTGACGTTCAGCGGCGACAGCCGGCTGGTCGGCAGGGCGCAGACCCAGGGGCGCAGGCGACGGTAGAGGTCATCATCGACCCCCTTGACCGCGCGCAGCTCGGAGACCTCGGCCAGCATGACGCCGCCTGTGCGATAGGGCGTGGCGAGGCCGGCGTAGGCCCCGTCCTCGGCGCCGAGCGGCCGGGAAACGGCGTCGGCGTCGAGCCAGTCGGTCAGGGCGTCGGCGACGGCGCGCATGCGGCTGTCCGGCGCGCCGACGGCCCGGCCGAGGGCGAGAAACTGCGCCCGGCCCAGTGGTCGCTCCAGCAGGTCCTCGCCGTAGCCATCGACCAGGCTGTTGAGGTTGAAACAGGCCTGGCCGTCGGTGACCGAGGCGCTGATCGAACCGCCGTCGACGGGAAAGTCCAGTCGCCGGCCGTTCCATGCGGGCTCCAGCGGCGTGCGGGCCGGGCCGGCCGCCAGCAGCCGCGCGACCTGACGGCGGGCCAGGGACTCGGCGCCCGAAGCGTACCACTGGGCCTGGGCCTGGGTCTCGGCGTTGGCGGCCCGACGCACGGAGAAGCGCACATCGTCCAGAACGGCGACGGCGACGACCGACATCACCGCCACCAGCAACAGGACGGTCAGCAGGGCCATGCCCTCGCGATTGTCGGCGCCGGGCCGCATCAGCCGCCGCCCACCAGGAACAGCTGCTCGACGGGCCCGTAGCCGTCCAGCGTCATGCGCAGCCGCACCGCGTCCGGCAGGGGCCGCTCGGCGGTGACGATATAGGCCGGCGCCTCCTGCCCGTCCCTGACGAAGGCCACGGTCAGATCCCGGACGCCGCGATAGAGCACCTGCGGCGGCCCGGGCCGGGCGCCGTCGAGATGGCTGGCCACGCGCCGCTCAAGCCGGTCATCAACCAGCCGGTATTCGACCCGCTGAAGCGACGGGCGGGGCCGGCCGCCGGGATTGGTCCAGCCGGCGCGGGTCAGGGCCAGGACCGGATCGCCGGGGACGGCCGGGCCGCTCATCGGCTGGAGCATGGGCCGGCCGGTGGGACCGCGCGAGCGGCGGCCGCTGGCCTGCCCCAGATCGGCCTTGAGCAGGCTGCGCATGCGCTGAAGGTCGCCGGTGCGGTCGGCGGCGGCCTTGACGGCGAACCGGTTGTCGATCGACAGGCTGAGCACCGCCGCCCCCGCCGCCGCGATCAGGCCGAAGATCAGCAGGGCGACGAGCACTTCGACAAGGGTGAATCCAGAGCGGGAGCCGATCATGGCCGGCTCCTGAACAGCACGCGGTCGGCGGCCTGGCCCTCGTCGGTCGAAACGGCGATGTCGATGCGCAGCAGGCCGGCCTCGACGCCCTGGACCGAGCGGGTCCAGCGCCACTGACGCCCGGCCAGGGGAATGGCGCCGTCGGTCCGGCCCTCGGCGAGGCGGAGATCGATCATGGCCTCGACGGCCAGGTTCTCGGCCACCACGCCGCCGAGCGTGCGCGTCTCGACCCGGGCGGCGGAGCGGGTGTTCTCGCCGGACAGGTTGAGCAGGGCCATGGCCGCGAGGCTGAACACGGCCAGGGCGACCAGCAGCTCGATCAGGGTGAAGCCGGACCGGTCAGCCATAGATCGTGACCTCGCCCGCCCCGTCGACGGCGACGCGGGCGGCTCGGCCGTCGCGGCCGAGGGTGCTCGTCTCCGGGTCGGCGACTGCGGTCGGATCGAAGACCACCCGGACCGGCCCGGTCGGCGACATGGATACGCCCTCGCCCCACGACTCCGCCCCGAACGGGCCGTCGATCAGCGGCGACCAGTCCGATCCGTCGAACGTCGAGAAGCCGTATCCCGCCGCCGTCGCCTCGACCGCGACAGGCCGGTTGGTCAGCACCGCCTCCTCGCCGGCCCGGGACAGGCGTGCGGCGAAACGCTCGGCGTCCCCGGCCACCGAGGGCCGCGGGTCGGGCACGGACAGCACCACGGCTCCCGCCGCCAGACCGATGATGGCCACGGTCATCAGCAGCTCGACCAGGGTGAAGCCGGCGCGCGTCTCTGTTGCGCTATGGCGCCACGCGCGGCGCGGCGCTGCTTGAGCGCGATCGCCGGCGCTGAAGTAGCGAGCGACCGCAGAGCCTGTCCTCGGGCCGATCGACGATCGGACCCGGGGGCGAGCGGTAGCGCCCCTAAACCTGCCAATTGCCGAGGTCGGCGTCATGGCCCTCGCCTCCTTCGCGGCCGTCGGCTCCGAGGGAGAAGACGTCGAACTGGCCGCCGTGCGCGCTGGGGCGGCGGTACTGATAGGGATTGCCCCACGGGTCCTCGGGCAGGCGGCGGACGTAGCCGCCCTGGCGATAGCGCTCGGGCCGGGCCAGGCCGGCGGGGGCGGCGACGAGGGCCTGCAGGTCGTCGGGGAAGGTCAGGTTGTCGAGGCGGTAGGTTTCGATGGCCTGCTCCAGCACGGAGATGTCGGCCCGGGCCTTGCCGACCATGGCCTTGTCCTGGCTGGGCAGGACATTGATGGCGACGACGGTGGCCAGCAGGCCGATGATGACGATGACCACCATCAGTTCGACCAGCGTAAAGCCCGCTCGTTTTTGGGCGCTACCGCGCCGCGCGCGGCGCGACGCTGCTTGAGCGCGGATCTTCCTCAAGAAGCGAGCCGCCGCGCGGTGAGCGTCAGGACCAGAAGACATATGCAACTCCATCACCCCATGGCCAGGGTGTTGATCTGAAGGATGGGCAGGAGGATCGACAGGACGATCAGAGCCACCACGCCGCCCATGACGCCGCTGATCGCGGGCTCGAGCAGGCTCAGCATGACGGGGGTGAAGGTCGAGAATTCGCGCTCGAGATAGTCGGCGGCGCGCTCAAGCATCGGCTCCAGCCGGCCGCTGCTCTCGCCCGAGGCGGTCATGTTGACGAGGATGGGCGGGAAGACGCCGGCGCGGCGCATGGCGGCGGACAGGCCGCCGCCCTCGCGCACGGCGTCGGCCATGGTTTCGGTGGCGGCGCGCAGGGCCCGGTTGGAGACGGTGCGGGCCGTGATGGTCAGCCCCTCCAGCACCGGCAGGCCGGCGGCGATCATGGTCGACAGGGTGCGCGCCATCCTGGCCCCGTGCAGGTCGCGGATCAGGCGGCCGACCAGCGGCAGGCGCAGCAGGGCGGCGTCGGCCCTGAGCCGGATCGCCGGCTTGCGCACGGCCCCCGCGCCCGCGAGCCCCGCGCGCCGGAGCACGAGGCCGGCCAGCCAGCCCCAGTCCCGCATCAGGTCCGAAACGCCGATCACGAGTCGGGTCAGCAGCGGCAGGGTCTGGTTCATGCTGTCGAACTGATCGACCACTTTCGGCACGACGAAGGTCATCAGCGCGCCGATGACCCCGAGGGCCACGACCGCCAGCACGGCCGGATAGACCAGGGCGGTGACGACCTTGCCGCGCACCGCCTGGTCGCGCTCCAGCCCGTCGGCGAGGCGTTCCAGGATCGGCTCCAGCGCGCCGGAGGCTTCGCCCGCCGAGACCATGGCGCGGTAGAGGGGCGGGAAGGCCTGGCCCTGCAGAGCCATGGCGTCGGACAGGCGGCGGCCCTCCATGACCCCGCCGTGGACGCCCTCGAGCACCCGGCGCACGGCGGGACGGTCGGCCTGCAGGGCGATGGTGCGCAACGCCTCCTCGATCGGCGCGACGGAAATCAGGGTAGCCAGCTGGCGGGTGGTCAGGGCCAGGGTCCGGGCGTTCAGCTTGCCGGTCCGACCCGGCGTCGACCTGGAGCTTCCGGAGGCGGCGCCCGTCCCGCCGGTGAGCTCGAGCGGCAGCAGTCTGCGACGCTCGAGCAGGGCGCGCGCGGCGGCCTCGTCGGCGGCGCTCAGGGCGCCGGTGACGGTGCGCCCCCCGGCGTCCACCGCCACATAGTCGAACGCCGCCATCAGGCCGCCGCCTCGCCGGCGAGCGCATCTTCCGGCAGGGCCACGGTGTCCCGACGGGTCACGCGCACGGCCTCCTCGACCGACGTGAGGCCGGCGAGCACGAAGGCGCGGGCCCGTCGGGCCAGGGTGTCCATCCGCTCGAAGGCGACGGCGTTGATGGCGTCCTCGTCGGCCCCGGCGGCGATCAGGCGACGGATGCGATCGTCTACGGCGATGAGTTCATAGAGGCCGACCCGCCCGACGTAGCCGGTCTGGCGGCAGCGGTCGCAGCCCCGGGCGCGCCAGACCGGCTGACCGGTCCTGACGCCGATCAGCCGCGCCGTGGCGGCGTCCGCCGGCTCCGAGCGACGGCAGGCCGGGCACAGCCGCCGCACCAGCCGCTGGGCCACGATCAGGCGCAGGGTCGAGGCCAGCAGGAAGGGTT
The DNA here is from genome assembly GCA_012270135.1 of Brevundimonas sp. GTDB lineage: Bacteria > Pseudomonadota > Alphaproteobacteria > Caulobacterales > Caulobacteraceae > Brevundimonas. The sequence goes on from JAAXIW010000342.1 coordinate 9,654, forward strand.
CGACCCCCATGTCGCGCAGTCGGGTGATCGCTCCG
>JAAXIW010000250.1 GCA_012270135.1 Brevundimonas sp.
GGCCGGCGGGCAGCCGGGCGCGGCCCCCGTATCGAGCGCGTGGCTGACTCCGTTCGACGCCGCCATGGCGGCTTCTATCACGCGCGAAACCCCACCCGCCGCATCGGTCAGCTCGATGGCGCCGTCGGTCCGGACCCGCGCCGTCAGAACGCCGCCCTGCATCGTCGTCAGGGCCAGCGAACCGTTCGCGGCCTGAATGCGCTGCATCAGGGCGGCCGAGTCCAGTCGCGCGGGCACGACATGGTAGGTCAGCAGCCGCCTCAGCTCGGCCCGGCCCTCGGGCTGGGTCAGGGCGTCGCGCCGGGCGGCGGGAACCTTCTCGAACGCCGAGTTGGTCGGGGCGAAGATGGTGAAGGGGCCGCCGCCGTCGAACGTTGCAGCCAGGTCGGCGGTGTGGAGCGCGGCGACGAGTGTGGTGAAATCGGGGTCTTGCTCGGCCAACGCCAGAACCGTCTCCGTCGCGGCGGGAGTCGCGGTCTGGCCTGGGGCCGCCGCCCGGTTCGCGTCCGTCTCCCGGGATGCGTCGCGGTCGCACGCCGCCAGCCCGGTCAGCGCAGCGACCGCCATCAATGCCGGTACAGAACGGGTCCACATCGTCGCGCATCCCCAATTCGGGGCCGCCCTCCCGGCGGCTCCACAAGGGATATGGCTCAGCCTCGAAAAGGATGCGTCGGCGCGACATTTTTCCGCATCCGGACCCGCCGGACGGCGCTAGCCAAGGGTGTGGCGGAGCTTGTCCCACGCCGCCGCCTTGTCGGCGAACGGGTGCGCATGGGCGGGGCTTGAGGACGGCAAGTCGATCAACGTCACCCCGGCCGGCGGAGCCGCCAGCACCGCCCGCCCCAGTCGCGCGGCTGTCCCGCCGTTGAAGGCAACCGCCCGCAACTTCGGCAGGGCCGCGACCAGTCCGCGCAGATCGGCGGCTTCGGGGCGGCGGATGGCGGCGTCCAGACTACCCGGCCGCTCGGCGCTGGCGATGACGTCCCACAGCCCGACCCCGACCGTCTTCAGCGCCGCCAGCCGCTCTTCGTAGGGCAGTGCGGCCAGGTCACGCCCGATGACGCCGCCGATCAGTCGCCAGAAGGCGTTGCGGGGATGGCCGTAATACTGCCCGGCCCTCAGGGAGGCGTCGCCCGGCAGGCTGCCGAGAATCAGCAGCCGCGTGCCCGCGTCTACGACGGGCGCGAAGGCCTGCTTGATCAAGAAGCGCCCGGCGGAATAAAGCCCGTAGGCGGCGGCTCTACGTTCATACGAAGCCGAACAGGAATACTGACGGGCCCGGTCGTGGCGGGGCGCCCTTCCGATTCTTCAAACCGGTAGAGGCGGGCCATGCATCGAGCGGCCTCTCTCACCCTGACGGGTTGATCGAAGCCAGACTCGAGTCGGCAGTCCCGCGGGGCGCCATCCCGGACAGAATTGCATCGAACGAGCAGTTGGGCGTCCACGCGCAATTCGAACAGGTGCTGGATACAATTGCCTGTGCCTTCGGTCGGCAGGATGGTCCGGATATCTGCTCCCGGCGGCGCAGTCACCTGGCCGACCGAGAGGAAGACCATCATCCAGAACATGGTCTCAGCCTCCGAACACCCGCGCGAACACTGTGTCCACGTGCTTCGTATGGTAGCCGATGTCGAACAGCGCCTCGAGCTGCGCCTCCGGCAGCGTCACCCGCGCATCGGCCTTCAGGAAGTCGAGGAAGGCCCCTTCGCCGCGCCACACCTTCATGGCGTTCTCCTGGACCGCGGCATAGGCGTCCTCGCGCGACACGCCCGCCTGGGTCAGCGCCAGCATGACCCGCTGCGAATGCACCAGCCCGCCGAGACGGTCCAGGTTCTTCGCCATGTTGTCCGGGTAGACGTTCAGACGCTCGACCACCCCGGCCAGCCGGTGCAGGGCGAAATCGAGGTGGATGGTGGCGTCCGGGCCGATGCCACGCTCGACCGAGGAATGGCTGATATCCCGCTCGTGCCACAGGGCGACGTTCTCCATCGCCGGCGTCACCGCCGAGCGCACCAGTCGGGCCAGGCCGGTCAGATTCTCGGTCAGGATCGGATTGCGCTTGTGCGGCATGGCCGACGAGCCCTTCTGGCCCTTGTCGAAGAACTCCTCGGCCTCCAGCACCTCGGTGCGCTGCAGATGACGGATCTCGACCGCCAGCCGCTCGACCGACGAGGCCACCACGCCGAGGGCCGCGAAGAAGGCCGCGTGCCGGTCGCGCGGGATGACCTGGGTCGAGACCGGCTCGACCTGCAGGCCCATCTTCTCCGCGACATAGGCCTCGACCGCCGGATCGACATTGGCGAAGGTGCCCACGGCGCCGGAGATGGCGCAGGTGGCGATCTCTTCCTTTGCCGTCAGCACCCGTCGCTTCGCCCGCTGGAACTCGGCATGATAGCCGGCCAGTTTCAGACCGAAGGTGACCGGCTCGGCGTGGATGCCGTGGCTGCGTCCGACGCACGGCGTGAGTTTGTGCTCCTTCGCCCGCGTCTCCAGCGCCGCCAGCACCCGGTCGACGCCCTCGATCAGCAGGTCGGACGCGCGCGCCAGCTGCACCGCGAAACAGGTATCAAGCACGTCCGAGGACGTCATGCCCTGGTGCAGGAAGCGGGCCTCCTCGCCGACGATCTCGGCCACATGCGTCAGGAAGGCGATGACGTCGTGCTTGGTCGTCCGCTCGATCTCGTCGATCCGGTCGGCGTCGAACACCGCGTCCTTGCCCTTGGCCCAGATCGCCTCGGCCGCCTCGGTGGGGATCACGCCCAGCTCGGCCATCTTCGTCGCAGCGTGCGCCTCGATCTCGAACCAGATCCGGTATTTGGTCTCCTGCGACCAGATGTCGACGGCGGCGGGGCGGGAATAGCGGATGATCATGGGCGCGGGGTGTCGGTCCGGGGCGGGCGCGAGTCAAGCTCAGCTTGTGGCGTGAGAGTTGGAACTCATTGGCGCGACCGCCCGAACCCGCCTATGGCCGGGGTCGTCGTCAGTGAGGAGCCCGTCCCATGGAATTGATCATCGGCCCGCGCCTGTATTCGACCTGGTCGCTGCGCCCGTGGCTGGTCCTGAAGCGCTGCAAGGCCGATTTCACCGTCCGCGAGATCGACATCTATTCGCCCGAAGGCCAGGCCGAGCTGGAGCGCATATCGCCCTCCCGCCTTGTCCCGCTGCTCAAGGTCGACGGCGAGACCATCTGGGATTCCATGGCCATCTCGGTCTGGTGCGCCGAACGCTATCCCGAGGCGCGGCTGTGGCCCGCCGACGCCCACGCCCGCTGGCTGGCCCGCGCCGCCGCCTGCGAGATGCACGGCGGCTTCATGGGGCTGCGCACCGAGTGCGGCATGGGTCCGGACCACACCATGGTCGGCCCCGACCGCTCGCCTCCGCCCAAGGGCGAGGCCGTGGAGCGGGATATCCGCCGGATCGTCTCGCTGTGGATGGAAATGCGCCGCCGCTTCGGGACGGGCGGTGCGTATCTGTTCGGCGAGTGGTCGGTCCCGGACGCCTTCTACACCCCTGTCGCCACGCGCTTCCGCCACTTTCAGATCGATCTGGCGGCCTATGGCGACGACGGCTCCGCCGCCGCCTACCGCGACGCCCTTCTGGCCCAGCCCGACTTCCTCGAATGGTCGGCGGAAGCGTTGCGTTAACCGCTCACCGGAACGCCGCCTTAAGACAACGATGGTATTCCGGGAGCCTCGCCAACGCAGATGCGTTCAGGGTCAGCCATGTCGATGCCCGTTGAACAGCCCCAGCCGCGCCGCCCCAGCCTGATGGTCTATGGGCTGCTGATCGTGATCGCCTGCTGCCTGCCGGCCCTGCTTCTGGCCGGCCTCTAGGTCAGCGCGACCCGCCCAACGTCGGCACGGAGGCCACCTCGAGCGCCGGTTCGGCGGGCGGCGGCACATAGTCCAGCGCCAGCGGAATCAGCGTCGCCCCCGACGCCACCGCGTCCAGCGTGTTCAGCGGCAGGCCGTTCATACGCTGGTAGATCCAGTAGGCGGCGACGACCTTCTCCACATAGTCCCGCGCCTGCGGCACATCGATCGACTCGATCAGCAGCAGGGGATCGGCGTCCTGGCCCAGCTTGCGCACGGCCGCGACCATCGGCCCCGGCCCGGCGTTGTAGGAGGCCGCGACCCTCAGCAGGTCACCGTTGATGGCCGGCATGGCCAGCACCTTGTTGACATAGGCCTGCCCCAGCCGGGCGTTCGTCGCCGCGTCGTACAGGCGCTCCGGCGAGGACACGAAACCCCGGTCGTTGGCCAGTTCCGCCGCCGTCGCCGGCATCACCTGCATCAGGCCATAGGCCCCCACCGCCGACCGGGCGCGGGAGTCGAAATTCGTTTCCTTGCGGGCGATCGCATAGACCAGCGACCGCTCGATGGTGAAGCCGCCGGCGGGTTCGATCACCGGCTGCGGATAGCGGTCGGCGTCGATGCGCTCGGCGTCGTCGCTGACGCCGGTGATCCGCGGTCCCAGCGCCCGGCCCAGCGCCGCCCACAGCTTTCGGCCCCGCTCGGTCAGTTCGGAGCGCAGGCCGGTGCGCAGTTCGTCGCGCGCCTCGGTCCGGCGTCCGACCTCGGAATAGGCCACGGTGCGGCGGGCGCGGTCGTCCGACTGGATGAAGGCGTTCAGGGCCTCGGCGTCCACCTCGTCGTCGGCGCGCAGGGCGGCGCGCTGAAGCTGGACGTCTGACTGATAGGGGCGCGGCCCCAGATTCTCGATGGTCGGCTCCTCGCCGAGCTGACGCAGGGCGATCTGGCCATAGAAGGTCGCCGGCCAGGCGCCCGCCTGCCGCAGCAAGGGCCGTACGCGGTCATGCTGTCCCGAGCGCCCCGCGCTGCGCGCCGCCCAGAAGGCCGCGCCCGAGCGAATCCAGCCGTCCTCGGTCGGATCGTCCAGCACCCGTTCGAAGGCGTTCGCCGCCTTGCCGAATTCGCCGAGCCGATAGTTGGCCAGGCCGACCACCCACCAGTCGCCGATCTGCTCGCCCAGCATCACGGCGCCGGTCAGGTCGTCGTGGTTCAGGGCGATCCGAGCCGCCTTGGTCGGATCGTCTGGCGAGGCCCCGCCGCCGGCCTGCACGACCGTCGACCAGGTCCGGCCGCTGACGCTCGAAGGCCGCTTCGGCTCGGGCGCCCCGTCCGGGCGGCGGCGCAGGGCGAGGTTGTAGGCGCGGGGCGCGACGGGCAGGTCGGCATACTCCTCCAGCCACGCCGCCAGTTCTTCGTAGGTCGCTGAATAGTCGGCATGGAACAGCCGTTCGAACTCGACCTGCCCCAGCAGGATACGGTCATTGGCCTGGCGGGCCGAGGCGCGGGCGGCCTCGAGATCTCCGCGGCGCAGGGCGTCGAAGGCGGTGGTGTAGCTCAGGCGGTCGGCCGGGCTCAGGGCCGACACCACGCCGCGGCGCTCGTCCTCTTCGGCATGGGCGGGCAGGGCGGCGCCCAGGCACAGGGCGAACACCATGGCGGTCGTCGACGCGGAAAAGGCGCGGCGGAAAGAAATCGGCACTGAGGCGGCCCCCCTTAGAGCGCCAGCGGGATCGTCTCGACTCGATCCATAGGGCGCTGTTCGTTCGGTCGTCAGGCCAGAAAGGCGCCACTCGCCCCGGCCCATGTCAAGGATTCACCCCTTTTGGGGCGGTTTTGAGTCGGTCGGGTTAACGGCCGCCGGCTTCGTCCAGCCGCGCCGCCAGCGAGAGCAGGTCCGCCCACGCCTGCCGCTTGGCCATCGGCTGGCGCAACAGGAAGGCCGGGTGAAGCGTCGGCAGGGCCGGAGCCGACACCCCGCCCTCGGCCAGTCGCCATTCGCGCCACTGGCCTCTCAGCTTCATGATGCCTTCGTCGACGCCCAGCACCGCCTTCGACGCCGCCGCCCCGACCAGCAGCACCGCCCTGGGTTTCAGCAGGGCGAAGGCGCGTTCCACGAAGGGCGCGCACACGGCCTGTTCCGCCGGGGTCGGGGTGCGGTTGCCGGGCGGCCGCCAGAACACGGTGTTGGTGATGAACACACGGCCTTCCAGCCCCGCCTCGGCCAGCATCCGGTCGAGCAGTCGTCCGGCCTTGCCGACGAAGGGCTCGCCGCGCTCATCCTCTTCGCCGCCGGGGCCCTCGCCGACGACGAGCACCTCGGCCTCGGGATTGCCGCGCGCGAACACCGACTGGCGCGCGCCCAGTCCGCGCAGGGGGCAGCCCTCGAAGCTCGCGATGGCCTGGCCCAGCGCCTCCAGTGTCTCCGCCCCGGCCGCCAGCCGCCGCGCTTCGGCGATCGCGCCCGCGGCGTCCACCACCGGCGTGACGGCTGCTGTCGCCCTGGCCACGGCCTTCACCGCCGGCGGCGGCTCGACATGCGTCCGGTCGACCGGCGCCTCTCCGAAACAGGCGTCCACCCCTGCGTCACGCCAGAAGGCGAGCAGGCTTTCGGTCGCGGCGGCGTCGGGCTTGTGCGGTGTCATGAGCGGATCGGCACAGGGATAGTCCTTGACCACCCTTGCGTCACCTTCCGATAAGCGGAAAACCAAAAGACCCTGCTTGCGACGAGGAATTCAGCCATGCCCGAAGACGCCATCGAAGGCGGCGCGACGAACGCCTGGCAGGAAGCCGTGATCGACAAACTGCCCCCCGCCGAGGCCCTGGCCGGGGTGGAGCGCGAGGTCATGGAATATGACGTCGTCATCGTCGGAGGCGGTCCCGCCGGCCGCGCCTCCGCCATCCGCCTAAAGCAGCGCGCGGAAAAGGACAGCAAGGACATCTCCGGCGCCGTGCTGGAGAAGTCGGCCGAGATCGGCGGCCACATCCTCTCCGGCGCGGTCATCGATCCGAAGGCCCTGACCGAGCTGTTCCCGGACTGGCAGGAGCGCGGCGCGCCGCTGGAAACGCCGGTGACGAAGGACCGCTTCCTCGTCCTCGGGCCGCAGGGCGAGGCCTCGCTGCCGATGTTCCTGCTGCCGCCGCTGATGCACAACGACGGCTGCTACATCGCCTCGCTCGGCAACCTGTGCCGCTGGCTCGGAGAACAGGCCGAGGCGCTCGGCGTCGAGGTCTATCCCGGCATGGCCGCCAGCCACGTCGTCTGGGACGAACCGTCCGGGCGGGTGAAGGGCGTCGTCGCCGGCGTCTTCGGCATCGACCGCCAGGGCAAGCCGACCGGCGACTTCCAGCCGGGCATCGAACTGCACGGCAAATACGTCTTCATCGCCGAGGGCGTGCGCGGCTCGCTGGCCAAGACCATCATGGCCCGCCACAACCTGTGCGACACGGCCGAGCCGCAGAAATTCGGCATCGGCATCAAGGAGCTGTGGCAGGTCCCGGCCGAGAAGCACCAGCCCGGCTTGGCCCAGCACACCACCGGCTGGCCGCTCGACGAATTCACCGGCGGCGGCAGCTTCATGTACCATTTCGGGGACCGCTACGTGGCTATCGGCTACGTGGTGCACCTGAACTACAGGAACCCCTTCCTGTCGCCCTTCGACGAGTTCCAGCGCTTCAAGCACCACCCGTCGGTGTCCGAACATCTCGAGGGCGGAACCCGCATCTCCTACGGCGCGCGCGCCATCACCGAGGGCGGCTTCCAGTCGGTGCCGAAACTGGCCTTTCCGGGCGGCGCCCTGATCGGTTGCTCGGCCGGCTTCGTCAACGTGCCGCGCATCAAGGGCAGTCACAACGCCATGAAGACCGGCATGCTCGCCGCCGACGCCGCCTATGAGGCCGTGGTCGCGGGCCGTTCGGGCGACCGGCTCGACGACTACCAGTCCGCCTATGAGGATAGCTGGGTCTTCCAGGAACTGAAGCGCGTCCGCAACGCCAAACCCCTGCTGACCCGCTTCGGCACCACGCTGGGCGGCGCGCTCGGCCTGTTCGACATGTGGTTCCAGACCGTGACCCGTGGCTTCTCCCTGTTCGGCACGATGAAGCACAGGAAGACCGACGCCGCCTCGACCGAGCCGGCCTCGAAGCACAAGGCCATCGCCTATCCCAAGCCGGATGGCGTGCTGTCGTTCGACAAACTGTCCTCGGTGTTCGTCTCCAACACCAACCATGCCGAGGAACAGCCGGCCCACCTCAAACTGCTCGACCCGTCCGTGCCGATCCAGGTCAATCTGCCGAAATACGGCGAGCCGGCCCGGCTCTATTGCCCGGCGGGCGTCTACGAGGTGGTCTATGGCGACGAGGCGGCGAAGACCGATCCGCGCTTCGTCATCAACGCCCAGAACTGCGTCCACTGCAAAACCTGCGACATCAAGGATCCGTCGCAGAACATCGTCTGGACGACGCCCGAGGGCGGCGGCGGTCCCAACTACCCGAATATGTGACAGCCCGGTAAGCGAGAGGCCTTGCCGCCGCCGCATAATCCGGGAAGGGTTCCGGCCATGCGCCTCTCGTCCCTCCGCCTGCTTCTCTCCGGCTGCGCCCTGCTGGCGTTCGCCGCGCCCGCCGCCGCGCAGAACGTCCCTGTCGCCGAGCCCGCGCCACTGTCCGCGGAACCCGCGCCCGACGCCGCCCCGGCGATCGTGGTCGAGCCGGACGAGGCCGCCGCACCCGGCGTCGCCACCCCTCCGGTCGAACCCGCCGGGCCGCCGATCCCCGAGGTCTGGTCGCCGCCGCCCTTTGCCGCCGACGGTCAGTCCGCCTATGGCCTCTACCTGTCCGGCCGCGTCGCCAGCCTCAGGGGGCAGCAGTCCATCGGCGCCGAGCTTCTGGCCCGCAGCCAGGCCCTGACGCCCGAACAGCCGCAACTGGGCAGCGAGGCCTTCCTCGCCAGCCTCTTCTCCGGCGACCTCGACGCCGTGGTCCGGCTTGCACCCTTCGTCTCGGAAACGCCTCTGTTCGCCGGCGCCGGCCGTCTCGCCTCGGTGGTCCAGGCCCTGCGGGACGGCGACGGCCCGCGCGCCATGACGACATTGCGGGCGGGCTCCTTCTCCGACCCTTATGGCCCCGTATCCACCTATCTGGCTCCGGCGGTGGCCGCCGCCGGCGGCGACTGGGACGTGGCCCTGGCGCCGGTCGAGGCGCCGACCAGCCAGACCGCCGGCCTGATCCTCCGCGCCCAGCGCGCCCAGTTGCTGGAGGCCCGCCGACGTCCCGACGACGCGGACGCCGAGTATCGGGCCGTGCTCGCCTCGGCCGACGGCGCCCGACTGTTCCGCATGCAATACGGCGCCTTCCTTGAGCGCCAGGGCCGCCGCGACGAGGCGGTGGACCTGTATGCCCAGGCCCTCGCCGGAGCGGCGCCGGCCCCCCGCGCCCTCGCCGCTCTCCGTCGCATCCGCGCCGGCGGCCGCGCCCCGGTCGCCCCCACGACGCGCCAGATCGCCGCCGACGCCCTGGCCTTCGCGGCCATGGAAACCAGCCAGGTGGACATCCACCAGCTGTCGGCCATCTACCTGCATTTCGCCGCCGCCCTGTATCCGGACGACACCATTCTGATCCGGCTGGCCGAAAGCCTCGACGAGTCGCACGAGGACACCGCAGCGCGCGCCGCCTTCGCCCGGGTGAGCACCGCCAACCCGATCATCTACGCCGCCGCCCAGCTCGGGCTCGGCGTCAACCTGGCCGAGGCGGAACGTCCCGAAGAAGCGCTGGCCGCCTTCATCCGCGCCGACGCCGCGGCGCCCAATGAAGGCGGCGTCGCGGGAATGCTGGCCAGCCAGGGCTCAAAT
>JAAXIW010000081.1 GCA_012270135.1 Brevundimonas sp.
TCTCCGCCTTGGCCGTGGCGACCGATTTCGAGAACATGGTGAAAGATGGCGACAAGCTCGCCGCCATCGCCCCGAACGGGGTCGTGAAGTTGCCCCTCACTTGGGACGGCCTGCGCGCCACCCGCGTCTTCGCCGACAAGGGGATCAAGACCAACGTCACCCTCTGCTTCTCCGCCGCCCAGGCCATGCTGGCCGCCAAGGCCGGCGCCACCTTCGTCTCGCCCTTCGTCGGCCGGCTCGAGGATCACGGCGCCGACGGCATCGGCCTGCTCGAGGAGCTCCGGGTCCTCTACGACACCCATGACTTCGCCACAGAGATCCTCGCCGCCAGCCTTCGCAACCCCGGCCATGTCTCGGCCGCGGCCGTCGCCGGCGCCGACGCCGCCACCCTCCCGGCCGACACTTTCAAGGCCCTGGTCAAACACCCGTTAACCGACAAGGGGCTTGATGCCTTCCTGGCGGACTGGGGCAAGACCGGCCAGTCCATCCTCTAACCAAGCCTCGAGGAGAGGTCTGTGAGCGTTTCGCCTGACCTCTCCGCCGCCGAACCCGGCCCGCACTGGCCGGAAATCCGCGCCTGGCTGCAGGCCAACCCGCAGACCTTGCTCGACGACCGCTCCCTGCTGGAGGAGATCGGCCTCAAGCCGCACGGCCGCAACGTCGTCGAGTTCGGCCGCGCCGCCCTGACCCGGCTGGAGGAAGCCGCCGAGCGCGAGGCTGACGCCCGCCAGCGGCTCGAGGCGGTCGCCCGGGCCAAGATCGCCGCCCAGACCCCGACCCATGTCGCCGCGCTGGACCTGATGGAGGCGCGCAGCCCGTCCGACCTGGCCCGCCGCCTCGACGGCGCTTCGCAGGGGCGTTTCGGCCTTGCCGCCGCCGTGATCGCCCTGGAGAAGCCCGGCGCCGTGCCGTTCGGCTGGAAGTCCCTCGAAGCCGGCGGCGTCGACAAGCTGCTCGGCGAGCACGGCCTGACCTGGCTGGGCCCCAATTTCGACGGCCTCGGCCTGTTCGGCGCGAGCGGGGACGCGGTGAAGTCCGTGGCCCTGATCCGCATGTCCCCGGTCTTCCCCGGCGACGAGCCGGGCGCCCGCCCCGCCCTCTGCGCCTTCGGGTCTCCCGAAGAAGACGGCTTCACCCCGACCATGGGCTGCGAACTGGTCGCCTTCATCGCCCGGGTGGTCGAGCGCACGGCCGAACGATGGCCCATTCTCAGCTGACCGCGCCCGACAGCGCCGACGCGGCGCGGGCCGCCTGGCTTGAGCATCTCGCTCACGAGCGCCGCCTGTCGCCCCGCACGCTCGAGGCCTACGGCCACATCGGCCGCCTCTACCTCGCCTTCCTGCGGCGCCACCGGGGAGAGGCCCCGAGCCTCGCCGACCTCGGCGGCGTCACCCCCGCCGAGCTCCGCGCCCATCTCGCCGAGCGCCGCTCCGGCGACCGCCCGTTGAACGCCCGTTCGATCAGCCAGACCCTGTCGGCGATCCGCACCTTCCACGCCTTCCTCGACCGCCGCTGCGGCGTGCCTGCGCCCCAGCTGACCCTGGTCCGCGGCCCGCGGGTCAAGGCCTCCCTGCCCCGCCCCGTCAGCGAGGACCAGGCCCGCGGCCTGATGCAGGAACCCGCCGCCGATCCCGACGCCGAACCGTGGGAGGCGGCCCGCGACCGCGCCGTCCTGACCCTGCTCTACGGCTGCGGCCTGCGCATTTCCGAGGGTTTGTCCCTGACCCGGGCCGACGCCCCCCTGCCCGAGGCCCTGCGCATCACCGGCAAGGGCGGCAAGACCCGGCTGGCGCCCGTCCTGCCCGCCGTCCGTCAGGCCGTCGACGCCTACCTCGCCCTCCAGCCCTTCCCCCTGACCCCGGAGGACGCCCTGTTCCGCGCCCGTCGCGGGGGCCCGCTCGGCCCGCGCCACGTCCAGGCCACGGTCCAGCGGCTGCGCGGCCGGCTCGGCCTGCCCGCCAGCGCCACGCCGCACGCCCTGCGCCACAGCTTCGCCACCCATCTGCTCGGCGCCGGGGCCGACCTGCGCTCGATCCAGGAACTGCTCGGCCACGCCAGCCTGTCGACGACCCAGAAATACACCGCCGTCGACGCCGCCCGCCTGCTCGACGCCTATGCATCGGCTCACCCCCGGGCCTAGACTGCCGCTTCAGAACGCGGGGAGGCGGCTCTGCAGGACGGTGCGATCCCGATCCCGAACCGGCGCGAGGTGGCGCTCGGCCTGACCGGCCTGCTGGCCGGCGGGCCCGCGTTCGCCCAGGAACCGGAGGCGCCCGAGCCCCGGTTGCTGGCCAATCTGCTGACGCGGATGGCCCTGCGGGTCACTATCAACGGCCGCCGCGGCGCGCTCTTCGTGCTCGACACCGGCGCCGGGCGAACCGTCATCGCCGAAGACCTCGCGCGGGCGTGGGAGCTGCCGCCACGGCCGCCGGTCCTCGTTCACGGCCTGACGGCGGCCCAGACGGCCCCGACCGTGCACATCAATCGTCTCAGCGTCGGCGGACGGCGCATCCAGGACCTGCAGGCCCCGGTCTTTCCGCGCGCGGCCCTGGCCGCCGACGGCCTGATCGGTCTCGATGTGCTGGGCCGGTTCCGGCTGGACCTGAACATCGCGAGGCGCAGCGTCCAGATGAGGCCATCGGGACCCGATGTGGTGGCGGTCGGGGACGCCGGACACAGAGCCACCCGCCTGCCGACCCAGGAACGCCCCGCCCAGCGTGGCCGTTTCGGCGCGCTCATTCTGAAAGGCTTCGTCGAAGGCCGGGAGGTCGACGTCTTCGTCGATACGGGCGCCCAGTATTCGATCGGCAATCTCGCCCTGCTCCGCTCGGTCGGCGGCGATCCGGCGGGGCTGGAGCGGATCACCGTCTACGGCGTCACCGGCCAGGTGATGGCGGCCGCCAGCGGCCATGTCCGCGACCTGCGCCTCGGAACCCAGCGTCTCGGACCGACGCCCCTGCTGTTCGCCGATCTTCACGCCTTCCAGGTGCTGGAACTGATCGAGCGGCCGGCGCTGCTGATCGGCGCCGACCTGCTCTACCGCTTCCGCGAGGTGACCCTCGACTTCGGCCGCTCGCGCATGGCCTTCCGGGGACTGCGGAGACCGTCTCGATGACCGGACTCAGCCAAAAGCTCAAAAATGGGACAGCCGCATCATGCTCAAGACCGCCGCCTGGGTATGGATGCCCGCCTGTCTGCTGTTCATGGTTGCGGGATGCGAGAATCCGCGTCCGGCGAATTCCGCTCCGGCGATCGGTTCGACCAAACCGGACGTTCGCTATACCTCCCTCGCCGTCTATCCCGAGGCGACTTCAGTCCGTCTCAAGGTTCACGACCTGGGTTACGACGAGGCGGGGCGCCAACAGTTCAGCCAACCGGAAGGGCGGCGACTGACGGACGAGCAGCGAAGGCGGTTCGAAATGGCGTTCCGACAGGCCGAAGTCATCCGGCGGCCACCGCCGGGCGACGATGTGGAGACGGCATCCGCCTGTTTCATCCCGCACCACTTCTTCGAATACCTTGACCGGGCTGGTCGGGTCATTGGCGAGGTGGCCGTTTGCTTCTGTTGCGAGGGCGCCCGGTTCTCACCTTCGATCGGCCGCTGGGACGCGGATTCCTACGTTGACGAGGACATCGCCGCCATCAAGACGCTCGTGGAGGACATGGGCCTTCCCACAGACGTGGGCTGCGGCTAGCCGCTATCAGGCCTGCATGGTCCAGTTGTCGACGCCCATGGCCGCCTGTTTGACGGCTTCCGAGCGGGCCGGGTGGGGGGGCCACAGGCGGGCGACATCCTCGCCCGAGCCGCCGAAGGCCATGGCCACGCAGGCCTCGCCGATCATCTCGCCCGCCTGCGGCCCCATGATGTGAACGCCGAGAATCCGGTCGGTGGCGGCGTCGGCCAGCACCTTGGCGAAGCCCTCGGTCTCGTGGTTGATCTTGGCCCGGCTGTTGGCGGTGAACGGGAATTTGCCACTCTTGTAGGCGACGCCGGCCTCCTTCAGCTGGTCCTCGGTCTTGCCCACCCAGGCCACTTCCGGGGCGGTGTAGACCACGCTCGGCACCAGGTCGTAGTCGACATGTCCGGCCTTGCCGGCGATCAGTTCGATCACGGCCACGGCGTCCTCTTCCGCCTTGTGGGCCAGCATGGGACCGTGGGTGACGTCGCCGATGACCCAGACGCCGCCGGCGTTGGTCCTGAAATGATCGTTGGCGATGAAGCCGCGCTTGTCCGCCTCGACGCCGACGGTCTCGAGCCCCAGCCCCTCGGTGTAGGGACGCCGGCCGATGGCGACCAGAACCACATCGCCCTTCAGCGTCTCGGCGGCGCCGCCGGCGGCCGGTTCGACGGTCAGTTCGACGCCGTCTTTCGACGTCTTCGCCCCGGTCACCTTCGAGCCCAGCTTGAAGCTCATCCCCTGTTTGGTCAGGGCGCGCTGGAAGGCCTTGGCGACGTCGCTGTCCATCCCCGGGGTGATGCGGTCCAGATATTCGACCACCGTGACCTGCGCGCCCAGCCGGCGCCACACCGAGCCCAGCTCCAGCCCGATGATCCCGGCTCCGACCACGATCAGACGCTTCGGCACCGCCGGCAGCGACAGGGCGCCGGTCGAATCCACCACCTTGCCGTCCTCGAACGCCACGCCCGGCAGGGGCGTCGGCTCCGAGCCGGTGGCGATGACGATATTCTTCGCCGACAGGGTCGACGTCGAGCCGTCGGCGGCGGTGACCTCGACCGCGCCCGGGCCGGCGATCCGCCCGCGGCCCTTCACCCACTCGACCTTGTTCTTCTTGAACAGGAATTCGATGCCCTTGGTCAGGGCGCCGCCGCTGTCCGCCTTCTGGCTCATCATCTGGCCGAGGTTCAGTTTCGGCGAGCCGACCTCGATGCCGAGCCCGGCGAATTCCTTGCCCGCCATCTCATAGAGTTCGGACGCGTGCAGCAGCGCCTTCGACGGCATGCAGCCGACGTTCAGGCAGGTGCCGCCGAGGGTGTCGCGCATCTCGACGCAGGCCGCCTTCAGTCCTAGCTGCCCGGCCCGGATGGCGGCGTTGTAGCCGCCCGGCCCGCCGCCGATGATGACGACGTCATAGGAAGCGGCTTCGGCCATGGGGTCTCTCGTTTCTCTGGGCGCGGGGGAGCGCGCGGAACCTAGCGGCGCGCGGGTGCGCGTCAACCGTCCCGACCGATATAGGCGCTCCGGCGTGCTCTAGTAGGCGAACTGGCCCGGCGTCCGCGCCCGGCGGATGCGGCGCCCGGCGATCACCACCAGCAGGCCCAGGATCACCAGCCCCCCCAGGGTCAGCCAGAGCGGATCCACAGGCAGGCTCGAGGCCGCCTCCGGCGCCGACATCGTGGCCGGACCCGAGCGAGCGGCGTCTCCGCCCTGTTGGGCCAGGGCCAGCCGCAGGGCCGCGTCGGCGATGAAGGCGAGGAAATAGGCGATGGCCGATTTCGAATTCCCCGAACCCAGCATCAGGGCCGAGATCACATAGAGGCCGATGGCTCCGGCCCACAGCGCCCAGGCGGGAAGGAAGCCGAACAGTTCGCCGCCGCCCTGCGCCTCTGCGCCCGCGCGCATGGCGGCCGCTTCCGGACCGGCGCCTTCGAAGAAGGGGGACAGGAACGGCCAGGCGAGCCATCCGGCATAGGCCAGAACCGCCAGAACCACGACAAAACGCAACAACTTCATGATCGACCCTCCCGCAGACCGTTAACCATTCTACACCGCTACGCGAACGGCGCCAGTCGAGGCGATGCTCAGGCGCGAACCGCCGGAAGGGTGATCGAGACCTCCGCGCCCTGGCCGGGCCGGCTGTCGATCGACAGCACCCCGCCGGACTGGCGGGCGAAGGCGTAGGCCTGCGACAGGCCCAGGCCCGCCGCGCCCTCGCGGGTCGTGAAGAAAGGTTCCACGGCGCGGGCCGCCATGTCGCGGTCCATGCCCGGACCGCTGTCGCGAACGCTGAGGCGCTGGCCGCCCTCCATCAGGCTCTCCAGCCGCACCGCCACCGAGCCCTGGCCTTCGACGGCCTCGACGGCGTTACGGGTCAGGGCCTTGACCGCGCCCTCGAACGCCACCGGATCCAACCGCGCCGGGGCGGGTTCGGCAGGCCCCTCGATCATCAGATCGACGCCGGAGCCCGCCAGTTCGCGCAGTCGGCCCTCCATCCCCTTCAGCAGCACGCCGGCGTCCATCACCCGCAGCACGGGCTCGTCGTCGCCCTGCGAGAAAGCGGTCAGCCGACGGGTCAGCAGTTCGCCCTTCTGGCCGGCGGCCAGTGCGGCCTGGCCGATGCGGCGCACCCGGGCCGGGTCATCGGCCTGGCGCAGCATCATGTCCAGCGCGCCGGTCATGACGCCCAGCACGGCGTTGAAATCGTGAGCCAGCCCGCCGGTCAGGCGACCGACGCTCTCCATCCGGCGACCGCCCTGCAGTTCAGCCTCGGCTTCCTCACGGACCCGGGCCGCGGCGACGCGAGCCTCCTCGGCTTCGCGCCGGGCGGCCGCCGCGGCGGCCAGCGCCTCGGCGGCGGCTTCGCGGGCGGCCTCGGCCTCCGCGCGCAGGGCCTCGTCGGTCACCGCGTCAGGCGCAGGCTCGGCAGGCTCGGCGACCGGCGCCGGTTCGGCCCGCTCTCCCGCCAGCAGCAGGGCGTCGACCTGTCCGTCGGCGCCGGTCAGCGGCAGCATCGACCAGCGGATGCCCTCGGCGGCGCCCCGCCTCGACACGATCGGCTCGGCCTCCCCGGCGGGCGCGGCCAGTCCGGCGCGCAGCGACTGGCGGCCCTCGACGCGCTCGTCCTCGTCGAGGAACAGGTCGGCGAAATCGCCGTCGGCCGTATCGCGGCCCAGCACCAGCAGGGCCGTCCGGTTGGCCTCGCGCACCCCTCCGTCAGGGCCGACCACGACCAGGGCGCTGGAGGCGGCGTCGAACACCCGCCGGGTCAGACCGTCGTCGGTCGCCGGAGTTTCCGGTGCGGTGATTTCAGGCGTGATCAGGCCCTCGGTCTCGACCAGGGCGGCCGTGGAACCGGTGATCTGACCCAGCTCGTTCTCGATCGGCATGGCCGTGACCGAGACCAGCATCTTGCGGCGCGAGGCGGGGTTGGCCAGCAGGTGCTGGAAGCCCTTCACCGTCTGGCCGCGCAGGGCCCGGGCGCTGGGCAGCAGGTCCGGCGGAATGGGCCGTCCATCCGGGAAGGTGATGCCCCAGGTCGCCGAGTGGAACCGCAGGCCGATCAGTTCCGCGTCGCGGCGGCCCAGCAGCTGGTGCGCGGCGCGGTTGGCGAACACGAACTTGCCCTGCCGGTCGGTCTCGACCAGCGCCACCGGAATGGCGTTGAGAGTCTCGAACAGCCGTTTCTGGGAATCCTCAGCGACGCGCTGCACCAGATCGAGCTGACCCGAGGCGTCGACATGGCGCGAGCGGTTGGTCGCGGCCAGCCACAGGCCGATCAGGCCGACGACCCATCCGACGGCCGCCAGGCCGCCGAGAACCCACACCCAGTTGACCTGGCCTTCCAGAAACATGCGTCCCGACTGTCCCGTTCTGGCGCCCGCGGCGCCCCTTCGGGCCATACACTGCAAACGGCGAACCGGAACGGCCCGGTTTCCCCGTCAAGGCGACTAGACCGCCGGCGTCGGGCCGTCCAGCGTCGGAGCGCCGGATTCCGGGCGCCGCCGACGATCCCTGATGGCGAGAATCCAGATGCCGACCGGGATCAGCCAGTAGGTCACGCCGGGCAGCCACGGCGCGCCCGGCAGCAGCGGGCTCAGCGCCACAGCGCCTGACAGGACGCCGGTGACCGCCGCCAGCGCCCAGGTCCGGACCCACGACCGCGCCGTGACCGCCCCCGGGGCGTCGGCGTCCAGCCCCGCCCGGGCATGGCGGAACAGCAGGACATAGAGCACCGACAGGACCGAAAAGCCGAAGCCGTAGATCGCATAGGTCCAGCCCAGCTGGCCGAAGCTGGCGATCAGACCTCCGCCCGGCAACCGCCCGCCCGAGACGAAGTGCAGCGCCGTCTCGGTCAGCAGGCGAAGCGGGAAGACGAACACGAGCACCGAGAACACCACCGCCAGGCTGAGCAGCGTCGCCATCCGGTCGCGCCGGGGCGTCAGCGACGACCAGGCCCGATGCGCCAGCCAGAACAGGATGATCAGGGCGAAGCCGGCGAGAAAGGCGGGAATCCGCATCAGCGCCCGGACCAGATCGTCGAAGGACCGCAGCGGCTCGGCCCCGGCGATGATCAACAGGGACACCGCGAAAGCGAAGGCGGCGTCCACGAAGGCGTCCAGCCGTTTCCCTTCGCCCGTCCCGACCGGTCCGGTCCTGTCGCCCTCGCCCATCGCTCCGTCCTCCCCGATCCCGTGGAACGGTGATCGATTTGTCGCGTCGGAGCAATCGCGAAGCTCAGTCCCAGCTCACCGTCTGCGGCGCATAGGCGTCCATGGCCTCCAGCAGGGCGGCGACCAGCGACCGCTCCTCCCCGCTCAGCTCGGGGCGCCAGATATCGAAGATCAGCACCACCCGGGCCCGGTCGCTGCCGTTCCTGGCCTCGTGCTCGATGGTGTCGTCGAAGGCCCAGCATTGGCCGCGCTCCCACGCCCGCACCTCGTTGCCGACGCGGAACTGGCAGTCCGGCGGCACGATCAGCGGCAGGTGGCAGGTCAGCCGGGTGTTGACGAAGCCGGTGTGCGGCTGGATGTGCGCCCCGGCCTTCAACTGCGAGAACATGATCTGCGGCGACCGGCCCTTGACCCGGCACAGGGGCGCGTCCTTGAGGGCCGCCATGGTCTGCGGGCAGCGCGCGGCGTTGGCGGTCTCGCGGCCGTCCTTCGACAGGAAGCAGCTGCTCCAGTCCATGCTGTCGATCAGCGGATAGTCGGGCCGGCTCGGCATGCCCGGCTGGGTCTGCAGATAGGGGGCGAAGGCGGACCGGTCCTCAAGAACGGCGTTCAGCTCCGCCGTCATGTCGTCCGTGGCCGCCTCGACGGCGTCCATCCACGGAAACTGCTCGCGCGGGTAGAACTGGATATTGGGCAGCTCCGGATAATAGAGCGCCTGCGGCTGCTGCAGATAGGGCTGTTTGCGGCCGGTCAGGATGTCGAGGGCGTGGGTGAAACGCCGGTCCGACGTCCCGGCGGCGTAGCCCGCCGCCTCCAGCGCGTCGTCGAGCAGCCCCTGCATCCCGGCGGCGATACGATCCTGGGCGGCGCGGGCCCGGCGCAGGCCCTCGGCCAGATCCGGCGGCAACGACGGCGCCGCGCCCGCCAGTTTGACGAAGGCGTTGAAATAGAAATTGGCCTCGCGGTCGGCCCCCTGGGCGGCGAGCGCATCCGCCTTGGCCAGGGCGCCGCGCAGGCTACGGGCGTTCAGCACCAGGGCGCGGTCGGCCGCGGTCCCGGCCGCCGCATGGTCGCCGAGGCGCACGCAGGTCGCGGCCAGCAGGGCCCAGGCGTCGGCGTCTCCGTCGGCCCCGCTCGCGACGGCCTCGTCGAGCCGGGCCCGCGCGGTCGCCCAGTCGCCGGCGCGATAGGCGGCCACGGCGGACTGGAGCAGCTGGATGGGTGGAGCGGTGGAGGCCATGCCCGTTGGTAGCTCTCCGGACGG
>JAAXIW010000208.1:0-867 GCA_012270135.1 Brevundimonas sp.
CGGTCAGGGCGTCGTCGAAGGCCGAGCCGAGCAGATTCTCGATGCCCGAGAAGCCGGTCCTGAACGACAGGCCGCTCGCCTTCGCCCACGATCAGGCCCGGAATGCTGTTCTGGGCGCCGACTGTTTGTCCGGTGTTGCTGAACAGCTGGACCTGGATCACGCCGTCGGCCGACCAGGTCATCACAAACCGGTTCCCGAGGGGGGTCAGGCTGGGCGCCAGATCCTCGACCCCCGTCGCGCCGCGCACCGGGTTGCGGGCATCGGTGACACCGCCTTCCTGGTTCACGATATAGAGCCGTATCTGGCTGTCGCCGTCGACGTTGGCCGAGACCGCCACCGCATAATTTCCGTTTGCCATAGCGACGACCGCGGGTTCGCCCTGGATGCCGGCGTCCGTCGCGAGGTCGAACAGGTTCGGATCATCATTCCCGGCAGACGCCGGGCTGGAGGCGTCAAAGACAAAGCCGCGAAGGATGCTCTCCCCCGTCACCGTCGTTTGGCGCCAGACCGCCAGTCCGGAGGTCTCCGAAGCGACCGCGACCTGAGGATCGAAGCCGGAAGGGTCCGCCCCCGATAGTGTTACGTCGAAGAACAGATTGCCCGCGGGGGACGGCGTGCCGGATGCGTCGAACCGGATGATCAGGACATCTTCAAGGCTGGCCTGGTTTCGCTCAAACACAGCGAAGAAGCCGCCGTCCGCCGTCGCCTGGATGTCGCTGTTGCCGGCCAGGTGGCCCTGGGAGCCCACGTTGATGATGAACTCGCCGTTCACCGGGTTGCCGAGCGGGTCCAGGATCTGGCCGACGATGTTGCTGACGGCGGGCTCCCCCGGCGCCTGGGTTGTCGCGGTCCAGCTGATCAGGATG
>JAAXIW010000208.1:877-3773 GCA_012270135.1 Brevundimonas sp.
CGGAGCCACCGAGGCAGCCGGGAGGGCTCCGCCGGCGCCGAGGCCGGGCGCAACGTCGGCGAAGAGAACCGCAGGAAAGCACGCCGCCGTTGGAGCGAGCGTTTGAACGACCGTTGAAATGGGCCCGAAAGGGGCCGTCCGGACCTGGACCGCAATCATTCCGCCGCTGCGCGGCGGCGCGGCCCCTCAGGTTTCGGCGATGAAACGCCTGACGGCGGCGACGAAGTCCGCGGCGGCCGGCTCACGTCCGATCAGCAGGTGATTGTTGCTGTCCAGCCCCACGAACTCCGCCATGGGAATATCCGCGGCGAGCTCGCGTCCCGTCGCCAGGGGAATGCGGCGATCGCCCCGACTGTGGATCACCAGGGTGGGCGCCTTCACCGCTTTCAGCCGATGGCGGACGTCCAGTTCGGAAAAGGCCTGAAGAAAGCGCACCGCGTTGCGCGGCGACGTCGTCCGGCGCTGGAATTCGTCGAACCAGTCCAGTTCCGCCAGGGTCGCATCCGGCATGAAGGTGCTTGAGAAAATGCGCCGGTACGAGGGATCAGCACGGCCCCAGCCCGCCTCGGTCAGCACCATGACGGCCTCGCGCTCGCGGACCTCGTCCGGCGACGCCGTGTGACGCCACCCCGCCGGATAGCCGCCGAAAAGGATCAGGTGGGAAACTCGCTCCGGATGCCGCGCGGCGTACTCGATTGACACCGAGGCGCCCTGGCTGATGCCGAGCAGGGGGAACCGGTCCAGACCGGCGGCGTCGACAACGGCCTCGAGGTCCGAGACGAAGGTCTCGAAATTGATCTCCGGCGCCTTCCAGTCCGACAGGCCGCAACCGCGTCCGTCGTACCGGACCAGCCGATGGGTCGCGGCCAGATCACGATAGAGGGGGCTCCAGATGGGCGCTTCCCAGTCCAGTTCCAGATGGGTCAGCCAGTTGGCGGCCTTGACCAGTGGCGGCGCATCCTCGCGCCCAACCGAGGCCCAGGCGAGGCTGACGCCGTCGTCCGCCCGCACGAAGCGCACCGTCTGACGCGGCCGCGGTGGGTCCGCGGAAGGGCGGTCGGAGAGCGGGTTCCGCGGCGTTTCGGGCTCCGACCATTCGGGGACGGTCAGGCCCGCGTCCCGAAAAGCGACCTCCAGGTCGTCCGAGCGTCGACGGGCTTCGTTGGCTCCCTTCGCCCGCCGGGTCGTGGCCACCAGCGCCCGGGCGGCGTCCGGGTCGAACGGCTGATCGTCCAGCCAGCGCCCGGCCCATGCGAGGGCCTCGTCGGCGGCCGTGTCGAAATCCAGCGCAAGCCGCTGCGCCAGGGATGCGCGCAACTGGGCCAGCGCCTGCCGCTCGCGTTCCAGCCAGGCGCCGAAGGCGGGCTGGTTGGGGAGGTCGCAATCGTCCAGCAGGGCGTTGTCCGCCGCGCGCCAGGCCGCGGCCAGGTCGTCGAAGCCGGCGCCGGGGTCGTCGGCGCAGGCCTGGACCCGGCGCAGATCCACATCCACGTCGTCGCCGACCACCTCGACCCGCTCCCGATCAGCCGCGAGACGCTCGACATCGTCGCGATTCAGCAGGGGCCGAAGCTTGGTCAGGGACCAGCGCAGGGCCCCCCGGGGGTCGTCCGGCACATCCCAGAGCAACTCGCAGAGCCGGTCGCGCCGCTGGGGGCTTCCCGTCACCAGCAGATAACCCAACAAGGCGCGGGTCTTGCGCGAGGCCGGGAGCTCCAGCCGGCGGCCGTCCGCCCGGACCTCCATCCCGCCCAGCAAATTCACCGCCAGGCCCGGGGAGGGGGCGGCGGAAGACGCAGCCATGAAGCCTTCCTCGGTTCCGGGATTTCAACTTCAGACCGTATCATGCCCGGCCCGGCGTCACGATAGGGGGCGGGCCGCGAGTCGTCTTCTGCGACGAACGGTCGTCGCCGCCGCCGGGCGTCAGCCAGGATGACTTCGCTACATCCAGTCGTCGTGATGCGGCTTCATCGGCCCGCCGGACAGCCCGTCGTCGTCAAGGCGCGGCATCCACCCGCCCTGCGGCGCCAGCCGCGCCTCCAGCCCGGCGAACAGCGGCGTCTCCTCCAGGCCGGGCAGGACCTCGGGCTGATCGACGCCCTTGGCGACGGGCAGGGCGGTATCGTCGGCTCCGGGGAGGACGAGCGGTTCGTCGTGATCCTTGGCCCACGGACCGTTCTCATCGTCGCCGGGAAGTACCTCGGCCGTATCGTACGGTTTGACGGAGACGACACCGGGCAGGACCTGTGGACCTTCGAAACTCCCGGACCCGTCCACCAAGGCGCCCCACCCATCGGGTCCGTACTGGCGCAGCAAGTCGATCGTCGAGCCGTCCCCGAACCGGATCATCTCAACGCCTGTCAACCGGTCGCCGCCGTCCGGACCCTTCAGGATGAAGCCGTCGTCCGCCGTCTGCAGCAGCCGGTAGTCGGCGCGCGAGCCTGAGACGATGACGGTGTCGAAGCCCGCGCCGCCGTCGATGGTGTCGTTGCCGAGGCCGCCGGTGATGACATCGTCGCCGGCCCCGCCGTGGAAGATATCCGCCGCCGTCGTGCCGCCCAGACTATCAGCAGCCATTGTGCCGTGAACGACATTGGTCACCGCCGCCCCGGTCAGAAGATCGAAAGCGCCATCATCGAATAGCAGTCGCTCGATATTCCTGAGCGTATCGACACCGTCCGGCCCCGTTACCGTCGTCACGCCATCCACCGTGGTGACCACATAGGCGGACCGCAGGCCGCTGAAAGCGGCGGTGTCCGCCGTCCCGGCGCCACCGTCGAGCACGTCGTCGCCGTTTCGTCCCGTCAACACATCGTCGCCGGCGCCGCCCGTCAGGACATTGACGCCGCCGTTGGCGGTCAGCCGGTCGTTGAAGGCCGCGCCGCTCAGAGTCTCGATA
>JAAXIW010000208.1:3783-9608 GCA_012270135.1 Brevundimonas sp.
TGGTGATCCCGTGCAGCACCAGCGCATAGGAGACCGCCGTCGCCTGGTCCGCAAGGCCCAGCCCCAGCAGGGTCCCGACGACCCCGCTGTGGAAGACGCCGCCGTAGCCCGGCGCGCTGGGCAGGATGGCCAGCACGGCGGTGATGGCCAGATCATAGGTGGCATTGTCTGCTCCTAGCCCGCCCTCCAGATTATCGCGTCCCAAGCCGCGGTCGAGGAAGTCGTCGGCGGCCCCGCCTGTCAGAACGTCGTCGCCTCCCAGTCCGAGGAACTGGGCGCCGGCGCCGCCGTCGTCGCCATGCCCGACTGAGATCCGGTTGCTCCCGTGGTTGCCCTCCACGAAGCGGAGCCCCGCGCCGGTGATCTCGATGACGACGTCCTCGACGTTCACAACGGTGAACTGGGTCGACGAAACGTAGCTGAACGCCGTCGACAGCTTCACGCTGACGCGGGTTCCATCGAGGATCACCGTGTCGCGGCCGTCACCACCGTCCAGGGTCATGGCGCCATGGCCGTCGAAGACCGGGCGCGCCGGGTCGACATACAGGATGTCATCACCGGCGCCGCCGATCAGCCAGTCGCCCTGTTCGCCGAAAAGTTGGTCCGCCCCGTCACCGCCGTACAGTCTTTCATTGCCGCGGCCGCCCCTGATGACATCGTTTCCGGCGCCGCCGGACAGGTTCTTCGACAGCACCGACTCCGACAAATCGATATGGTCGTCGCCGGCTCCGCCGATCACGCTCTCCACGCTCAGGTACTGATCCTGACCGACGGTGAAGCGGGTCCACTCCAGGGTTCCATCGACCACAATAGCCTCGGTCGCCGCGCTGTAATCCAACGTATCGTCGCCCAGATCGCCATCGTAGATCGACCCGGTTGTTCCGATGGCCGGGTTGCCGATAAAGACGTCGTCTCCGAGGCCGCCGGCGACCCGGACAGATCCTCCGCCGGCATCGATCCAGTCGTCTCCGCCGCCACCGTCGATGACGTCGCCCCCGCCCATGCCGAAGATCACGTCGGCGCCGCTACCGCCGCGCAAATGCTCCAGGGCCGTCGTGCCGACGAGGCGATCGGCGACTGGCGTCCCCTCGAGGCTGAGCGGGAGGGCGACGCCGTCGATGCCCGTGAGGAGATCGGAGAAGCGCAGCCGCTCGATGCCGGTCAGACGATCCACGCCGTCCGGGCCGCTCACCGTGGTGACATCGCCGACGGTGCTGATCGTATAGGCGGAGCGCGGGCCGCTGAAGACCGCCGTGTCGACCCCGTAGTCGCCATCGAGGCGATCCGCGCCTGCCCCGCCGGTGAGGATGTCGTCGCCCATGGCCCCCCACAGGTGATCGTCGCCGGCTCCTCCATCGAAACGGTCGTCGTTTTGCTCGTAGCCGGCCAGATAGTCGTCGCCGCCCAGTCCGTAGATGATGCTCGCCCCGGCCGAACTCATCGAGTCGTTCTGGTCGGTGGCGTAGATGATGATGCTGCCGTTGAGATCGCGGAGCCCGGACGAGTCAAGGAAGACATCGACGTGTTCGTGGGCCCCGCTGGCGTAGCTGCTGAACCTCAGGCCGTCGGAAAGGGGGCTGTAGCCAGAGGTCGCGCCACGCACGACAATGGTGTCGCCCTCCGCCGGGTTGAAGTCGAAGATCCGGTCGTAGGAAACGCCCGATACATCGAATTCGAACCGGTCGGCGCCGGCGCCGCCGACCAGGTAGTCGCCATCGCCACCCCCAATGATGACGTCGTCGCCGTCCCCCCCGGAGAGGCGATCATAGCCGGTTCCGCCGATCAGGCGATCGTCACCCGACCCACCTTCGAGAATGTCGTCACCTGCGTTCCCCTCAAGGACGTCGCCGCCGCCGCGGCCGCGCAGATAGTCGTCCAAGGCGCCGCCGGTCAGGGTCTCATTCGCGGCTCCGCCGTCCTGTATCAGCGGCGCGACAGGAGCGACGCCTGTGATCACCGGCGTGGGAGGCGCGACCTCCGGGAGTCCGCGCCCGCTGGCCACGGCCGGAGGAGGCGCCGAGAATTGGAACAAGCCGGCGGTCAGGGCGGCGACCTGGGCGTTGAGGACGAGGAGGGAGTCGGTCGCGGAGAAGGTGATCAGGACGTTCGCGCCCTGCTGCTGGATCGACTGCCAGGCCGTATGGCCTTCAACGCGGATGCGGTCGCCGGCTGCGCCGCTGAAGTCGGTAATGACGTCCGCGCCCTGACCGACGTGGAACATGTCGGCCCCGGAGCCTCCGGTCAGAGTATCGTTGTCGAGGCCGCCCTTGAGGACGTCCGCCCCGGCGCCGCCGTCCAGCAGGTCCGCACCCGCGCCCGCCACGATGACGTCGTTGCCGTCGCCGCCGTAGACCCCGCCGTTCTGGCGTCCGAGGGCTCCGTCATAATGGTCATTGGAGGCTCCGAGATCGATGCGCCCGGTGATCAGCCCGTCGTTGCTCAGCCGCGACTGTTCGACCCCGAGATCAACCCGGCCTCGCAGTTCTCCCGTGTTGTGGATGTTGCTGATCTGGTTCTCGGATGGGGTGACCGCCGGATCGCTGCGGAGGGCGTAGTCCGCCTGGATGAGGCCGGAGTTGATGTAGGTCGCCTCAAACAGGGAGCCGAAGGCGACGCCGACGCTGTCCAGCGCCGTGGTCGAGTCTGTGACGACGATCGTGCCGCTGTTCACGAACGCGTCGGAGTCGGGATAGTTGTCGAGGCGTACGTGGACGCCGATGCTGGCGAGACCGCCCGTGACAGCGATGGTCCCCGAATTCCAGAACTCCTGTGTGCCAATGCGGATATCGACGCCTATCGCGCTGAGCCCCGCCGTCACTTCAAGGCGCCCGGAATTGACCAGAAACTCGTACGGCGTCAGGCCGGTCGCGTCACCGCCGCCGGCGACCCTGATCAGGCCGGCGTTGTGGATGTGATCGATCCCGAAGACGCCGGACAAGTCGGTCGTCCCCGATCCAGTCACTTCGAACACCCCGCCCGCACGGTTGACGAACGCGCCGTAGGCCGTACGGGTCTCGTCATCGCCGACAAGGCCGTAGACGAGCGGCGCCTGCGTGCCGCCCTCGACAACGATCCGGCCTGAGTTGAACAGCGCCGGTTCCGACCGGCCTTCGACCGCCTCGAGGACCACGCCGGAGTCGTAAACGCTGGTTCGCGCGATCGTCACCGTTTCGCCGGCGTCGATCGTCAGGAGTTCCGAGATGACGAGCGTCGACTGCGGAAGCGGCGTCGCGGGCTGAAGCAGCGGTTCTGCGACGAAACTGACCGCGCCGCCGAGTGCGGCCACCGTCACGTTGCGCAACAGGATGGAATCCGAGCCGGACAGAGTAAGCCGGACATCCGCGCCGACCTGCTGCAACGATTGATAGGTCTGGTAGCCGTAGATGGTCAGCCGGTCGCCGGACGCGCCCGTCTGGAAGGAGGGGTTCGTATCCGCGGCATCGTTGCTGTTGAATAGGAACAGGTCCGTGCCCGTCCCGCCGGTGCGGGTGGCCGCTCCATGGTCGCCGAACAGGGTGTCGTCCCCGTCGCCGCCCGACAGGATGTCGTCGCCGCTGTTGCCCTCGAGCACGTCGTCGCCAGTCGATCCGGTGATGGTGTCGCCGTAAAGGCTGCCCTGGACGGCTTCGAAATTGCGTAGCGTGTCCTGTCCGTTGGCGACCCCGGTTCCGGTCGCGAGGTTGACGGTGACGGCCCGACCGGAGGTGAGGTAGGAGACCATGTCGATCCCGGCCCCCCCATCGAGCGCATCGTTGCCGCGGCCGCCGTCGATGTAGTCGTCGCCGCCGCCGCCGAGAATCGCGTCGGCGCCGTCCTCACCAAACAGCACGTCCGTATGGTCGCCCCCAATGAGCCGGTCGTTGTGGAAGCCTGCGAACACGGCGCCGTTCACTCGACCGCCGGCGCCGTCGTAGATGTCCTCGTCGGCGCCGAGTTCTATGTTGCCCTCGATCAGGCCGCTATTGCGGACTTCGTCGTCACCCATTCCGAGGATGACCGCGCCCCGTATCGTGCCGGAATTGACCAGGTGCTCGATCGACCGCTGCATGAAGAACGCGGCGTTGTCATCGACGTAAATGGCGATATCGGCTTCGATAAGTCCGGTGTTGACGTACGTCTGGACGCCGTTCCCACGGGCGAAGACGGATTCCGAGTTCCACGCGGTGAAGGCGATGCTGAGGGCGCCCGGATCGGTCACGATGGCGCGGATGACGCCCGTGTTGGTGAAGCTTCCGTTCGCGTCGAGGATCGTCCCGATCGCGAGGGACTCGCCGCGCGCCTCGATCAGGCCGGAGTTGAACAGGGTCGTGTTGAAGTCGGTGTGATAGCCGATCGCCACGGCGCCGGTCGCGACAATCTCGCCGCCATTGGTGACCTGGTGATCGGCACGATGGGGGGCGCTCGTCAGAATCGGGTCGTTGGCCGCCCGGACTCCGACCGCCAGATTCCCGGCCGTTGCGGCGATCACGCCGCTGTTGTCCAGCTGCCAACTGACGGCCCGCGGAGACAGGCCCGTGGCGTCGTGGATCGAGAAGGCCTCGATCAATCCCCGGTTGTCGATATTACCTTGGCCGATCACGCCGATCGCGCCGGTGAGGCCATCATTGACGACGCGCAAGGTTCCGCTGGCCGCGTTCACGAACGTGTAGAGACCCGCTTCCGTGCCCCAGGCCGAGACGCCGAAGATGCGGTTGCTGTCGTCCGGGACGCCGTCGACGATCAACGTCCCGTTGTTGGTGAGAACGCCGCTTACCGCATAGGCCGCGCCTTGCAGAAAGGTCCTCGTCATTCCGGCATCGACCGTGTGGTCGCCGTTCCCGATCACCGGGCTGCCCGGAGCCGCCGGCGCGGGCGCCGGACCGGGGCCCGGCATCATGCGCAGGAACTCCGGATGCGCCGCCAGCGTCTCCGGCGAGACGTACTCGAGATTGATCGTCGAGCCGTCGGAAAACACCAGACGGGAGCCATTGCCCCACGCCTCGACCCGGGGCGGAAAGTCGAAGCCGTACAGCTCGATCACGTCCCCGTGGCTGGGGTCGAACTCGCTGATGATGTCGGGCTTGCGGGTGAAGCCGCCGGGCGCCGGGTCCGTGCCAATGTCGCCGAAAACGAAGATGAAGGTCTCTGCGCTCGACGAGGCGCGGATGTAGTCCGCTCCAGGGCCACCCCACAGGATGTCGCGTCCGCCGTTGCCGAAGATCTGGTCGTCGCCGGCGCCGCCCTCCAGCCAATCGGCCGAACTGCTCCCGTTAAGCGTGTCGCCGCCGCCCAACCCGAAGACCACACCCCCGCCGCCGGGGGCGCTCAATGAATTCGTCCGCCAGTCGCCCCGGTTGACGGGCAGGTTGTTCGGAACGATCGAGGCTTCGGCGCCATCAATGGCCGCGGCCTCTCGGGTAGCTTGGCGGAACGTGAGTTGTCCCGGGTCGAAGGCTGGCAGCTGTGTAAGCGTGACGCCGACGGTCAGCCGTCCACCAGAATACACTACGGACATGATTACCCCCCGAACCGCCGAGCTTGGATACCGCGCTTCAGTTCAGACTGGCAATCTTAAGTTGGCCGCACCTACCGCCCGAACTTCTGGAACTTGATCCGGTGCGGGATCAGGCTCTCGACGCCGAGGCGGCGCTTCTTGTCTTCCTCATAGGCCTCGAAATTCCCTTCGAACCATTCGACGTGGCTGTCGCCCTCGAAGGCGAGGATGTGGGTGGCGATCCGGTCGAGGAACCAGCGGTCGTGGGAGATGACCACGGCGCAGCCGGCGAAGCCTTCCAGCGCCTCCTCGAGGTTCTGCAGCGTCTCGATGTCGAGGTCGTTGGTCGGTT
>JAAXIW010000385.1 GCA_012270135.1 Brevundimonas sp.
CCAGCACCGCCGAAGGGCCCGACGCCATGGCCTTGGGCACGGCGAACGGCCCGATGCGCTTGGGCGAACCCTTCTCGATCGTGGTCTGCGCGGCCTGCAGGATGACCTGGGTCGAGGGGCCGCCCTCGCCGACGATCAGGCCGATCCGTTCGTCCTTGATCTCTTCGGGGGTGAGGCCGGAATCCTTCAGCGCCTCTTCGAAGGCGATATGGCCCCAGGCGGTGCCGTTGGCGAGAAAGCGGGAGGCGCGGCGATCGACGTGCGGAGCCCAGTCCTCGGCGGTGTGCCCCAGCGCCGGCGGGGCCCAGACCTGCGAGCGGAAGCCGTGGGCGGCGTGATCGGCGGCGTGCCGGACCCCCGATTTCGCCTCGCGCAGGGAGGCGGAAACCTCATCCTGGCCCGTGCCGATGGAAGAGACGATACCCAGTCCGGTGACGACGACACGCCGCATGGTGTGGTTTCCTTCTTGAACTCAGACGCCGCGTTGGTCGCGGTCTTGGAATAGGGATCAGCCGGCGACCGGCCCGGATGCGCCGAACAGGCCGACCCGCATGTCCGTCGCCGTATAGATGGGGACGCCATCGGCTTCGAGAACCCCGTCGGCGATGCCCATGACGAGGCGGCGGTTGATGACCCGCTTGAGATCGATCTTGTAGACGACCTTCTTGACGTCGGGCGTCACCTGGCCGGTGAATTTGACCTCGCCGACGCCGAGCGCCCGGCCCCGGCCCGGGCCGCCGATCCAGCCCAGATAGAAGCCGACCAGCTGCCACATGGCGTCGAGGCCGAGGCAGCCCGGCATCACCGGATCGCCGATGAAGTGGCACTGGAAGAACCAGAGGTCGGGGTGGATATCCAGCTCGGCCTCGACATAGCCCTTGCCGTGGGCGCCGCCGTCATCGTTGATCCGCGTGATGCGGTCGAACATCAGCATCGGCGGGGCCGGCAGCTTGGCGTTGCCCTCGCCGAACAGTTCGCCCCGGCCCGCGGCCAGCAGCGCCTCATAGTCGTACGAGGAGGGACGGTCGGTCTGGGTCACGAGGTTCGCCTGTCAGGGGGCCGCGGCGCGGGCGCCGCTGATGGCCGGTGTGGCCGTCGGGTTACACGAGCACGGGAGCGGGCTCAACCGCGTCGTCAGCGCCGTCCGGTCCCCGCCGGCCGGGCCGCGTTGCACAGCGCCCGCTCCTGGGCGCCGAACACCGCCGACTGGCGCACCCAGCCGCGCAGACGGCCGGACCGGACACCGCACCAGCCATCCTCGCATTCGTCCATGGCCACCAGGGACCGCGGCGACAGGCGGGCGCGGACGGGCGAGGTCTCCGACCGGCCGGAGTGGATGGGAATCTCTTCGCCCGAGGCGTTGAAAACGCTGCGCCGGCTCGACACCACGCTGCGGTGAACCCAGGCGACGGCGCCCTCGGGATCACAGACCTTTCGCCATTCGGTGGTCTCGGCGATGACCTGCACCGGCAGGCCGGAGACGCGGTATTCCCACAGGATGCGGTGGTCGAGGCCGGGGCCGAAGCGGGCGTGGACCTCGGATGACTTCAGCGACAGCCAGCGCGGCACCGGCTGGCCGCTCGGCGTTGGGCGGCCGTCCGGCATGGTCTGGCCCGCCCCGGCCAGCACGGCCGCGCAGGCGACGGTCGCCGTGACGGCCAGTCTTTGGAAGCGGGGACGAGCTTTGCTAGACACGCGAGGTCCGTGAAATCGAAGGCTTCGAATGTCCGCCCCCAGGCTTAAGGTCGTATTAACCAGACGGCTCCCGGACGCGGTCGAGACGCGTATGCGCGAACTGTTCGACGCCGAGCTCAACCTGACCGACGCGCCGATGGAACGCGCCGCCCTGGCGGCGGCGGTGCGGCGCGCCGACGTGCTGGTCCCGACCATCACCGACGCCATCGACGCCGACCTGATCGGGAGCGCGGGCGACCAGCTGAGGATGATCGCCAATTTCGGCGCGGGCGTGGATCATATCGACGTCGAGGCGGCGGTCGGGCGGGGGCTCATCGTCACCAACACGCCCGGCGTCCTGACCGAGGACACCGCCGACCTGGCCATGGCCCTGATCCTCGCGGTCAGCCGGCGGATCGTCGAGGGCGCGCAGGTGGTGGCCGAAGGACGGTTCGAGGGCTGGACGCCGACCTGGATGACCGGGCGCAAGCTGTGGGGCAAGCGGCTCGGCATCGTCGGCATGGGCCGCATCGGCCAGGCCCTGGCGCGGCGCGCGAAGGCGTTCGGCATGCAGGTCCACTATCACAACCGCAAGCCGGTCCCCGGCATGGTCGCGGAAGAGTTGGGGGCGACGTATTGGGACGAGCTGGATCAGATGCTGGCGCGAATGGACATCATTTCGCTGAACTGCCCGGCGACGAAGGAGACGCATCACCTGCTGTCGGCCGAACGGCTGACCCGGCTGCAGCCGCACGCCCTGCTGATCAACACCGCCCGCGGCGAACTGATCGACGAGGCGGCCCTGGCCGACGCCGTGGCCCGCCGCGCCATCGCCGGCGTCGGCCTGGACGTCTACGAGCACGAGCCGGCCATCCATCCCGGCCTCTCCGGCCACGCCAACGTCGTGCTGCTGCCCCATCTCGGCTCGGCGACGCTCGAGGCCCGCCAGGATATGGGCGAGCGGGTGATCACCAACATCCTTACTTTCCAGAACGGCCATCGCCCGCCGGATCGGGTGATTCCGGCGATGCTGTGAGTCGTAGCTTGACGGTTCAATCAACGGACGGTTGATTGGGCGCCGGGATAGTGGGGGCGTACCAGTGCAATCGGGAATTTCGAAAGCGGCGCGCGCCGCGGTGTCGCGGCGTGGCCTGCTGGGCGGCGCCTGCGCGCTGACCGGAGTCGCCCTCCTGCCGCCGGGCGCGGCTAGGGCCCAGGCGGGAGCCTATCCCCATGGCGAGTTCTTCAAACCGCGCCTGAGCCGGGGCGCCGCCCTGTCGCCGTCCGGAACCCGGATCGCCGTGGCGCAGAACCTCGGCACGGACGAGAACCCGCGGAGCGCCGTCGACTTCATCGACGCCGCCGACCCCGAGGGTCAGCGAAGCCGGATCGATCTCGGTCCTGTCCTGGTCAGCTCGATCTCGTGGGCCAATGACGACCGCCTGCTGACCAGCGTGATCCTGAAGGGCGAGGTGGGCCCCCGGTCGATCGCCGGTTCGAACCGGAAGACGGAGGCCATCGAATACTACATGCGCCGCGTCGTCTCGGTGAATGCGAGGACCGGCGAGGCGGTCGTGCTGTTCAGCGACCAGCGCACCCGTATGCGCAACACCTTCGACATGGGCCGCATCGTCGATCTGTTGCCGGGCGATCCCGACAACGTTCTGATGGCGGCCTGGGACGCCGACGGCGTCATGGCCCTGCACCGGGTGAACGTGAACACCGGCTCCGCGACCCGGATCGAACGCGGCGGCTCGGGCACCTACCACTGGCGGACCGTCAACGGCGTGCCGGTCTTGCGTCACGACATGAACAGCCGCGGCACGGTCGAGACCATCATGGTCCGGGCGCCGGGCGAAACCGAGTGGAAGATGGCGCGTCGCACCCGGGTCCGCGAAGCCCCGGACTTCCTGTGGGTCGGCGCCGGCGAGACGCCCGGCAAGGTTCTGGTCATCGCCCGTCTCGACGACGAGGACGTCCAGAGCGTCCGCGAGATGGACCTGACGACGACCGCGCTCGGCGCGCCGCTGAGCACCCGTCCGGGCCGCGATGTGGACCATGGCCTTCCGGACTCGGCGGGCAACTATCTGGGCGCCGCCTACTATGGCGACCGGCTGGAATATGACTTCGTCGATCCCGCCCTGGCGGTCCATCACCGGGCGCTGAACCGCTTCTTCGGCGGGACGTGCGATGTTCAGTTCACCGATGTCGACCAGGCGCGGAACCGGTTCATCGCCTATGTGAACGGCCCGGAAGAGCCCGGAGCCTGGTTCTTCTACGACAAGACGGCGCGCGCGATCGTCAACGTGGGCCAGGCGCGGGAGCTCGATCCGGCGCGGCTTGGCTCCACCGAGGTGCTCAAGGTGACGACCCGCGACGGGGCGACCATCGAGGCCTATCTGACGGCGCCTCCGGGCGGGGCTGCGGGGCCGCTGGTGGTGCTGCCGCACGGCGGGCCCGAGGTGCGGGACACGCCGACCTGGGATCGGCAGGTGCAGGTGCTGGCGGCGCAGGGCTGGTGGGTTCTGCGGCCGAATTTCCGCGGCTCGGGCGGCTACGGTCAGGAGTTCGCCAGACAGGGCTGGACCCGCTGGGGCGACCGCATGCAGGACGACGTCGAGGACGCCGTCGCCCATGCCGTCCAGCTGCGGGGGCTGGACGCGTCGAAGGTCGGGATCATGGGGACCAGCTACGGCGCCTATGCGGCCCTGATGGGGGCGGTGAAACGGCCGGATCTGTACAGGGCCGCCATCGGCATCTGCGGCGTCTACGACCTGCCGGACGTGCTGGCGTGGGAAGAGCGCACGGACGACACGCCCGGCAAGCCCATCTACGAATTCTGGACCAAACGGATTGGAGACCGGTCGGCGATGGGGCCCGCGCTGGAGGCGGCCTCGCCTCGTCGCCGCGCCGGCGAGGTCGCCTGCCCGGTCATGCTGGTGCATGGGGTCGACGACCCGATTCTGCCGGTCATCCAGTCGCGCCGGATGCGCGACGCCCTGCGGGGGGCCGGCAAGTCGGTCGAGCTGATCGAGGTTCCCAACGCCGGCCATGCGGACTGGGAGGACGACCGGGAGCAGGCGCTGATGACCCGCTATGTCGCCCTGTTCCGGCAGGCCTTCGACTAGCGACGGGGGAGCAGACATGCCGATCATTCGCGCGGTAGCGGCCGCCTGCGCGGTCCTCATCCTGCTGGTCGGGACTCCGGCCCGCGCCGATCCGCCCACCATCGCCGACTTCCTGGAAGGGCCCGCCCTGGGCTCCGCCAGCCTGTCGCCCTCGGGGCGCTATCTGGTCTGGACTGTTCGCACAGGCGAACAGACCGCCATCCACATCCGCGACCTGCAGGAGGGGTCGATCTCGATCATGGACGCGGGCGCGAACCGCGAACATTTCGGGGGCATCTTCGTCGACTGGATTCGCTGGAAGACCGACGACCGGCTGCTGATCGGGATCACGCGCCTCGAGCTCCGGCGCACCCGGGGCCGTGAGGACGGCCGTATCCGGGGGTTCACCTTCGGCGAGTCGGTCCTCTCTCTCGCCCGGGACGGCAGCGCGATCGTCGCCCTCAAGGCGCCCGGTACGAAGGACGCCTTGCCGGGCGATGTTCTCGACGCGCTGCGGGACGATCCCGACCACATCCTGATGAGCTACCGCGACAACCGGAGTCGGCTGAATGTGGCCCGGGTCAACATCCTGACCGGCGAGGCGGCGATAACCGTCGAGGGTCACCGGCGGGTTCTCGACTACATCACTGACCGGAGCGGGTCCGTCGTCGGGCGTATCGCCTATCGCGGAGCGAGTGGCCGGATCATGCTGATGGAGGCCCTGAACGCCGACGGGGGCTGGAGCGAGGTGTACCGCCTGCGCCGGGACGAGGTTCGGGATCTGCCGGACTACGACTTTCTGGGAGCGACGAGCGAACCCGGCAAGATCTATGTCGCGGTGCGGCCCGACACGCCCGAGGGCGACAGCACCGCCGGCGTCCATGTGTTCGATTTCGCCACCCGCACCATGGGGCCGGCCATCTGGCGGGACCCGAGGTACGATGTGTCGGGCATTGTGCTGGACGCCAACACCTCGCAACTTCTGGCAGGTTGCTATTGGGCCGACATCTACCGCTGCGATTTCATCGACCGGGGCGAGGACTCCGTGATGACGGGAATCCGCCGTTTCTTCGGGGACGGGTGGAGCGTCCGCGTTGTCTCGCAGGCGCGCGATGGGTCGCGCTGGCTGGTGCGAGCGTCGGCCCCCAATAACCCGGGCGAGTACTACATTTTCAACGTCGCCGAGCGGCATATGGAGTTCGTCGGCTCGATCTATCCGCGGCTTCCCGAGCCATCGCTCGGACAGATGAAGCGGGTGGACTACGCCGCTGCCGACGGGACGGCTCTGTTCGGCTATCTGACGCGCCCACCTGGCGCCGCGGCGGATGCGGTCCTGCCTCTGGTGGTCATGCCGCACGGCGGACCCGAGATGCGGGACTATCTGACCTACGACCGCTGGGCCCAGTATCTCGCCACCCGGGGCTACCAGGTCTTCCAGCCCAATTTTCGGGGTTCGGCGGGGATGGGCAAAGCCTTCGCCGAGGCCGGGTATCGCGAGTGGGGCGGGCGGATGCAAGACGACGTCACCGCCGGCGTCGAGCACCTTCTCGACCAGGGCCTCGCCGATCGGGGGCATATCTGCGTCATGGGCGCGAGCTACGGCGGATATGCAGCCCTCCAGTCCGGCGCCACCCAGTCCGACCTCTACCGCTGCGTCGTCTCGATCGCCGGACCCAGCGACCTGATTTCGATGATGCGCTGGGTACGGTCCGAAACGGGCGCCGATTCCGATTCGTACGA
This sequence comes from Brevundimonas sp., assembly GCA_012270135.1. GTDB lineage: Bacteria > Pseudomonadota > Alphaproteobacteria > Caulobacterales > Caulobacteraceae > Brevundimonas. Next base: position 6,522 of record JAAXIW010000385.1, read on the forward strand.
CTATTGGCTCAAGTCCATCGGCGATCCTCGTCAGGACCGCGAACGGCTCGAAGGCGCCTCTCCCCAGCGTTACGCCGCCGGCTGGCGTCTGCCCGTTTTGCTCATCCACGGCGAGGACGACGACGTGGTGCCGGTCAGTCAGTCGCGGGACATGGAGCGGGCCCTGAAGCGGGCAGGCAAGGACGTCGAATTCCTGGTCCTCGAGGGCGCCGGCCATTCGGACTGGCCGAGCCGGCAGGAGACGGCCGCTCTCACGGCCTTGGAGGCCTTCCTGGCCCGGCATCTTCCGGTAACCCCGCCCTTACCGACGGCCACGGTCGGGGGTGAAGCGGTCGCAACGGAGGCCATGCTGGCCGACTAGCCGCACACCGGGCAGGCGGGGTCCGGGGCGACGCTGACGGCGCGCGCGGTTCCGGCCAGTCCGTCGTAGATCAGCAGCCGTCCGGTCAGGGCCTCGCCCGCGCCGGTGATCACCTTGATCGCCTCCAGCGCCGTCATCGAGCCGAACACCCCGGCCAGGGCGCCGACGACGCCGACCCGGGCGCAGGTCTCGGCGTCAGGCGGGGCCGCGGCCACCAGACAGCGGTAGCAGGGCCGGCCGGAGAAGACCCCGACCTGGCCGCTCCAGCGTCCGAGCGCGCCCGAGACCAGCGGGATCCGGCCGGCCACGCAGGCGGCGTTGACGGCGAACCGGGTTTCGAAGTCGTCCGCGCCGTCGATGACGACGTCGCAGCCTTCCAGCAGCCAGGCCGCATTGTCGGGCGTCAGTCGCTCGGCCGCCGCCTCGATCCCGACATGCGCGTTCAACGCGGTCAGGCGGGCTTCGCCGGCCTCGACCTTGAGGTCGCCGACGTCCGGTTCCGAAAAGACGATCTGGCGCTGCAGGTTGGACAGGCCGACCGAGTCGTGGTCGATGAGCCGCAGGCCGCCCACGCCCGCCGCGGCCAGATACAGCGCCGCCGGGGCGCCGACCCCGCCCATGCCGACGATCGCCACGCGCGCGGCCTTCAGCCGTTGCTGGCCGGGGCCGCCGATCTCGGCCAGCACCAGATGCCGGGCGTAGCGTTCGATTTCGTCGTCGGAGAAGCTCACCCGCCTCGATTAGGCGGTCCGAAGCGCGGCGTCACGCGGCCTTGCGCAGTTCGAGCAGCACTTCCGCCTCGTCGGCCGTGACACGGGACAGGCAGTTCACGCCCACCCGCTTCAGCAGGGCTTCCGGGTCCGCGCACAGGCCCATGGGTTCATCGATGCGGCGGGCGGGGATCGGCGTGTCGCCCAGGACCCGCAGGCCGGTGTGGCGGGGGTCGTCCAGCAGGCGGCGGATCAGCCGGTCGAGGTCGACGCGCGCGCCCTCGATCACCTGCAGGATGTGGCCCTGGTGGAACATGACGCAGCTGGTCAGGTGGTCACGCCGGTTGTTGCGCTCGGAGACGCCGATAATCTGGGCGATCGACAGCGTGGAGGCGCCGGTCGCGCCGACAGCTTCACTGGCGTAGATGACGCGATGAAGCACGTCGATACCCTCATATGGCGATTTGTGGGGCTAAGAATGTCAATGTAACGGGTTACATTGGTCAGAATGTGGCTGAGCCTGACCATTGGATTCTCCCGGGAAATCTCTTGTCGGGCCGCATTTCGGTCGCCATCTGAAAGGGATGATGAACGCGAACGACACCCCGGGTCCCGGCTGGCACGGCACCACCATTCTCGCCGTGCGCAAGGACGGCCGCACCGTGATCGCCGGCGATGGGCAGGTCTCCATGGGCCCCACCATCGTCAAGGGCGCGGCGCGCAAGGTGCGCACCCTGGCCGGCGGCAAGGTGCTGGCCGGTTTCGCCGGCGCCACCGCCGACGCCTTCACCCTGATCGAACGCCTGGAAGCCAAGCTGGAACAGTATCCGGACCAGCTGGCGCGGGCCTGCGTCGACCTGGCCAAGGACTGGCGCACCGACCGCTACCTGCGCCGGCTCGAGGCCATGCTGCTTGGCGCCGCCCGGTCGTCGAGCTTCACCGTCACCGGCGCCGGCGACGTGCTGGAGCCGGAGCATGGGGTCGCCGCTGTGGGCTCGGGCGGCAATTTCGCCCTCGCCGCCGCCCGCGCCCTGCTGGATCATTCCGACATGGACGCCGAGACCGTCGCCCGCCGGGCCATGGCTATCGCCGCCGATATCTGCGTCTACACCAACGGCAGCCTGACGGTGGCGACGCTGGACTGACCCTGTCGGGGATTTAACTGGACAGCGACCGCGCCCCGCGCTTCGATGGCGGGGGAGGATTCTCATGCGCGCTTACGCCCTGATGGTTTCGGCCGTTGCCCTGGTCGCCGCCCCCGCTTTCGCCCAGCTCCCCGACGCCGCGCCCGTCGTCGCGGCTGAGCGGGCCTTCGCGGCGGACGCCCCGTCGCTGGGGATCGCCGGCAGCTTCAACAAGTGGTCGACCCCCGACGCCATCGTGATCGCCGCAGGCCGGGCGCAACGGGTCTCCGAGGCCTATCCCGACGGGCCCCGCCCCGCCGACGAGCCGCTGCTTGAGTGGTGGCCCAACTTCGCCGGCGTTTCGCGCTCCGGCGAGCTGGGCTTCACCACCGGCGGCGTCGCGGTCGGCGGCCAGCGGACCGGGCACTATTTCACCATCTGGAAGCGGCAGCCCGACGGCGCGTGGAAATGGGTCTACGACGGCGGCTCGGGCGCCAGCGCGGCGGAAGTCCCGGGGCCGGAGACCGAACCGGTGATCCTGCCTCCGGGACCGGAGTTGATCCAGGTCGTGCGGCCGGGCCGGGAGGCGGCCGATTACCCGCCGGCCTCGGCATGGGCGATGAACGCCGTCCGCAAGGAGGAGGCGCTGCTGGCGGCGGCGGCCGCGACCGACCAGGCCGCCGCCCACCTGTCCGTCATGGCGGACAACGGACGCCTGTATGTCGCCCCCCGGCCGCCGGCGATCGGGCGGCACGCCTTCGCTGCAACCCTGGCAGACTGCCCGACGACCTTCCGCTTCGG
>JAAXIW010000242.1 GCA_012270135.1 Brevundimonas sp.
CCTGTTCGGGACAGACGAGCAGAAGACCCGCTGGCTGCCCGGCGTGGCGGCGGGCGAGACCATCGCCGCCTTCGCCCTGTCCGAGCCCGAGGCCGGTTCCGACGTGGCGGCTCTGTCGACCACGGCCCGCCGCGACGGCGATCACTGGGTGCTGGACGGGACGAAGACCTTCATCTCCAACGGCGGCCTCGCCGACCGCTATGTCGTCTTCGCCCGCACCGGCGAGGGCGGCGCCAAGGGGCTGGGCGCCTTCGTCGTCGACGCGGATACGCCGGGATTCGAGGTGGTGGAGCGCATCCCCCTGATGGCGCCGCACCCGCTGGCCACGATCCGGTTCGAGGACTGCCGCATCGACGCCGACCGCATCCTCGGCGCACCCGGCGAAGGCTTCCGCATCGCCATGGCCACGCTCGACGTGTTCCGCTCGACCGTCGCGGCGGCGGCCCTCGGCTTCTCGCGCCGCGCCTTTGACGAGGCCGCCGCCCGGGCCACGTCACGCAACCTGTTCGGCGCCCCGATGAGCGACCTGCAGCTGGTGCAGGCCTCGCTCGCCGAGATGGCGCTGAAGATCGACGCCTCGGCCCTGCTGATCTACCGCGCCGCCTGGCTGAAGGATCAGGGCGCCCCGCGCGTCACCCGCGAAGCCGCCATGGCCAAACTCTACGCCACCGACGAGGCCCAGGCGGTGATCGACGCAGCCGTGCAGATCTTCGGCGGTCTCGGCGTCACGGCCGGGCATCCGGTCGAGCGCCTCTACCGCGAAATCCGCGCCTTGCGCATCTATGAGGGCGCCTCCGAGGTGCAGAAGATCGTCATCGCCCGGCAGGCCCTGGGCGCCATGCAGGGAGGCCGCTGATGGGAGACAGCGCCCACATCGACCGCTTCGTCCTCGACCGCCTGCCGCCGAAGGACCAGCAGCCGGACTTCATCTTCGACCGGCCGGAACTCGATTACCCGGACCGGCTCAACGCCGGCGTCGAACTGCTGCGCCGCGCGCTCGCCGCCGCGGGCCCGGACGGCCGCGCCCTGATCGACTTGGACCACGAATTCACCTGGAGCCGGGTCAACCTCATCTCCAGCCGGATGGCGAAGGTGCTGGTCGAGCAGCTGGGCCTCGTCCCCGGCAATCGGGTCCTGCTGCATGGCCCCAACAGCGCATGGACGGTGCTGGCGTGGTTCGCCATCCTGAAAGCGGGCGGCGTGGTGGTCGCCACCATGCCGATGCTCCGCGCCGCCGAACTGGCCACCGTCATGAACAAGGCGGAGATCAGCCACGCCCTTGTCTATGGCGCCCTCGCCGAAGCGGTGACCGAGGCCCGCGTCGCCGCCCCCTCTCTCACCCATGTGATGACCTCGGGCGAGTTGCAGACCGCCGCCCAGGCCCTGCCGCCCGGAACCGGCTTCGACGCCGTCGACACCGCCGCCGACGACCCGGCCCTGATCGCCTTCACATCGGGCACGACGGGCCAGCCCAAGGGCTGCGTCCATTTCCATCGCGACATCCTCGCCATGGCCGACACCTTCGCGAAGCACACTCTGGATCTGGGGTCGGGAGACATTGTCGTCGGCACCCCGCCGATCGCCTTCACCTTCGGTCTCGGCGGGCTGGTGGTCTTCCCGGCCAGCGCCGGCGCGGCGACCGCCTTCGCGCCCCGCCCCGGTTTCGACGCCCTCGCCGAGACCATCGCGCGGTGCAAGGCCACCGCCCTGTTCACCGCCCCGACCGGCTACCGCGCCCTGCTTAAACTGGCGGCCGAGCACGACCTGTCCAGCCTGCGCACCTGCGTTTCCGCCGGCGAGGCCCTGCCCGCCGCCACCTCCGACGCCTGGCATGAGGTCACCGGCGTGCGCATCGTCGACGGCATCGGCTCGACCGAGATGATCCACATCTTCATCTCCGCCAGCGGCGACGACATCCGCCCGGGCTCCACCGGCAAGGCGGTGCCCGGCTACGAGGCCCGCATCGTCGACGCCGACGGGCATCCCCTGCCCCCCGGCGAGACCGGCCGCCTCGCCGTGCGCGGCCCGACGGGCTGCCGCTACCTCGACGACGCGCGCCAGTCCGCCTACGTCCGGAACGGCTGGAACCTGACCGGCGACGTCTATCGGCTGGATGAGCACGGCTATTTCTGGTTCGTGGCCCGCGCCGACGACATGATCATCTCGTCCGGCTACAACATCGGCGCTCCCGAGGTGGAGAACGCCCTGCTGCGCCATCCCGCCGTGGCCGAAGCGGCGGTCATCGGCGTCCCCGACGATGAGCGCGGCCAGATCGTCAAGGCGTTCGTGGTGCTCAACCCGGACCACGGCGCGTCCGACGCCCTCCGCTGCGAGCTGCAGGACCATGTGAAGGGCGTCATCGCCCCCTACAAATACCCCCGCGCGCTGGAGTTCACGGACGCCCTGCCCAAGACCCAGACCGGCAAGCTGCAACGCTTCCGGCTGAAGGCGGGCGCATGAGCGGCCAAGTCTTCACCACGGAACGCAAGGTGCGCTTCGCCGACTGCGACGCGGCCGGCATCGTCTTCTATCCGCGTTATTTCGAGATGCTGAACGGCGTGGTCGAAGACTGGTTCGCGGGCCCGCTGGCCGCCTCGTTCCGCGACCTGCACATGGAGCGCGGCGTCAGCGTGCCGACCGCCGCCGTCGAGGCCCGCTTCATCGCTCCGTCGCGGCTCGAGGACGACCTGACCTTCTCCCTGACCGTGGCCAGACTCGGCGGCGCCTCCTGCGGACTGCGCCACACCATCGACTGCGGCGTTCAGCGCCGCTTCGAGGCGACCCAGACCATCGTCTTCGTCGGTCGCTCGCTGAAGCCCGAGCCCTGGCCCGAGGCCCTGCGCGCCCGCATCGAGCCCTTCGTGGAGACCCGACCATGAACCGCGTCCTGCTGCCCGAGGGCTGGCCCCGGCCCAGAGGCTATTCCAACGGCGTGGAGGCGACCGGCCGGATGGTCTTCGTCGCCGGCCAGATCGGCTGGACCCCGGACGGCGCCTTCCCCGACGGATTCGCCGCCCAGTTCCGCCAGACCATCGACAACACGCTCGCCGTCCTCGCCGAGGCCGGGGCCGGGCCCGAACACATCGTCCGCATGACCTGGTACGTCGTCGACAAGGCCGAATACCTGTCGTCCCTGCGCGAGATCGGCGCGGTCTGGCGCGAGCGCATCGGCCCCCACTACCCGGCCATGGCCGTGGTCGAGGTCAAGGGACTGATCGAGGACGCCGCCCGCGTCGAGATCGAGACCACAGCCGTGATCCCCACCGCCTGACCGCTTGATCCCGCGCCCCCGCTCGGTCAGGGTCGCCCGCTTCCACCCGGACCCGCCCCTTGCCTCTGACTTCACCCGATGACCGCTATCTCGACGAGCTGGAGGCGGAGTCCATCCAGATCATCCGCGAGACGGTCGCCCAGTGCGCCCGGCCGGTCATGCTGTTCTCGGCCGGCAAGGATTCGGCGGTCATGCTGCATCTGGCGCGCAAGGCCTTCTTCCCGGCCCCGCCGCCCTTCCCCCTGCTGCACGTCGATACGGCGTGGAAATTCCGCGAGATGTACGCCTACCGGGACCGCGCCGCGGCGCAGGCCGGCATGGAACTGCTGGTCTGGCGCAATCCGCAGGCCGAAGCGCAGGGGATCAATCCCTTCGACCACGGCCCGACCGTTCACACCGACCTCTGGAAGACCCAGGGGCTGAAGCAGGCGCTCGACCACCACGGCTTCGACGCGGCCTTCGGCGGAGCCCGCCGCGACGAGGAGAAGAGCCGCGCCAAGGAGCGCATCTTCTCGTTCCGCAGCCGCACCCATGTCTGGGACCCGAAGGCCCAGCGGCCCGAGCTCTGGCGGCTCTACAACGCCCGCGTCCACAAGGGGGAGTCGGTCCGGGTCTTCCCCCTGTCCAACTGGACCGAGATGGACGTCTGGCGCTACGTCCGGCGCGAGGGGATCGACGTCGTCTCCCTGTATTTCGCCGCCGAACGGCCGGTGGTCGAACGCGACGGGGCGCTGATCATGGCCGACGACGAGCGCATGAGGCTGCGGCCCGGCGAGACGCTCCAGACCCGCCGCGTGCGGTTCCGCACCCTCGGCTGCTACCCCCTGACCGGCGCCATCGACAGCGAGGCGGCCGATCTCACCGCCGTCATCGCGGAGATGGCCGCGTCGCGCGCCTCCGAGCGTCAGGGCCGCGCCATCGACCAGGACCCGACCGCCTCGATGGAGATCAAGAAGCGCGAGGGCTATTTCTGATGGCCCGCGACCTCGTCCGCCTGATCACCTGCGGCTCCGTCGACGACGGCAAGTCGACCCTGATCGGCCGCCTGCTGCACGACGCCGGCGCGGTGCCGGAAGACCAGCTGGCCGCCCTGCGCGCGCCCTCGGGCGAGGTGGATGTCTCGCGGCTGTTCGACGGCCTCGACGCCGAGCGTGAGCAGGGCATCACCATCGACGTGGCCTATCGTCATTTCGAGACCGCCGGTCGGCGCTTCATCCTCGCCGACACGCCGGGCCACCCGCAGTATACACGCAACATGGTCACCGCCGCCTCGACGGCGGACGTCGCCGTGGTGCTGGTCGACGCCCGCAAGGGCCTGCTGCCCCAGACCCGCCGTCACTCGTATCTGGTCGGCCTGATGGGCGTCCGGCGCGTGCTGCTGGCGGTCAACAAGATGGATCTGGTCGGCTGGTCCCAGGCGCTGTTCGACGAGATCGCCGCCGACTACCGCGCCCTCGCCGCCGATCTCGGCCTGACCGAAGTCGCAGCCGTCCCCGTGTCGGGACTGACCGGCGACAATGTCGTCGGCCGTTCGACGACCATGCCCTGGCACGACGGCCCGACCCTGCTGCAATGGCTGGAGACCATCGACCTCGCCGACGCCGAGCCCGGCTCGTTCCGCATGCCCGTGCAGTGGGTCAACCGCCCCGACGCCGACTTCCGCGGCTACGCCGGACGAATCTCGGCCGGCACCGTCCGACCCGGCGACGCGGTCAGGGTCCTGCCCTCAGGCCGCACGACCACTGTCGACCGTATCGTCACCCTCGACGGCGACCTGGCCGAGGCGGGGTCCGGCCAGTCGGTCACCCTGACCCTGAGCGACCACCTCGACGTCTCGCGCGGCGACGTGCTGGCCGCCGCCGACGCCCCGCCCGAAGCCGCCGATCAATTCGAGATCGACCTCGTCTGGATGGCGGACGCCCCCCTGCTGCCGGGCCGCGCCTATGTCGTCAGACTGGGCGCCGCCACGGTCACCGGCCAGGTCACCGACATCCGCCACAGGGTCAATGTCGAGACGCTGGAGCCGCTGGCCGCCCGCACGCTGGAGCTCAACGACATCGGCGTCTGCCACCTCCATCTCGACGCCCCCCTGACCTTCGAGCCCTATACCGACAGCCGCCATCTCGGCGGCCTGATCCTGATCGACCGCCAGACCAATGAGACCGTCGGCGCGGGCCTGATCCGCTTCGCCCTGCGCCGCTCGGCCAATGTCCAGTGGCAGGCGCTCGACGTCGGCCGCGCCGAACGGGCCGCCCTGAAGCGCCAGAGGCCGCTGGTGCTGTGGTTCACCGGCCTGTCCGGGGCCGGCAAGTCGACCATCGCCAATCTGGTCGACAAGCGGCTGTTCGCCGACGGCCGCCACACCTTCCTGCTGGACGGCGACAACGTCCGCCACGGCCTCAACAACGATCTCGGCTTCACCGACGCCGACCGGGTCGAGAACATCCGCCGCGTCACCGAGGTGGCCCGGCTGATGGCCGACGCCGGCCTGATCGTGCTGGTCTCCGCCATCTCGCCCTTCGCCGCCGAGCGCCGCATGGCCCGCGAGCGGATGGAGCCAGGCGAGTTCGTCGAAATCTTCGTCGACGCCCCGCTGGAGGTGGTCGAGGGCCGCGACGTCAAGGGCCTCTACCGCAAGGCCCGGGCGGGTCAGCTGCGCAACTTCACCGGCATCGACAGCCCCTACGAGCGGCCCGAAGGTCCCGACATCCACATCGACGCCGCCGTCCTGACTCCCGATCAGGCCTGCGAGCGCATCATCGAGGCGATCCGCGACCGGCTTTGACGTCCGGGTCGCCGTCCCTGAACCGCCACTTCATCACCAGCACCCCCGCCGACATCAGCAGGGCGCAGGAATTCGCCACCGTCACCGGCCACGCTCCGGTCATGACCCCGTAGGCCACCCACAGGGAAAAGCAGGTCACCGTCAGGGCATAGGTCCTCAGCGACACCGACGAGGCGTCACGCGTCTTCCAGATCTTGACCATCTGCGGCGCGAAACTGGTGACGGAACAGACGGCTGCGGCGGAGCCGACGACATTGGCTGCGAGACTCATCCGCCCAAAAGGCGCGGCGCCCGGCGGGGTTCCGTTCTAGTGGAACGGGGCCAGCAGCGGCGCCAGCGTCTCGCCCTCGTCGACCGTCCGCCCGAACCGCGGCGGCCGCATCGCCTGCGTCAGCTGCTCGAACGCATACCCCAGCGACAGCACCCTGGCGTCCTGCCACTTGCCGGCGATGAAACTCATCCCGACCGGCAGGCCGTCGACGAAGCCCATCGGCACGGTCAGGTGGGGATAGCCCGCCACCGCCGGCAGGGTGCTGGCCGCGCCGGCGTAGTGGTCGCCGTTGATCACGTCGATGGTCCAGGCCGGGCCCGTCGTCGGCGCGATCAGGGCGACGAGGTCGTGCTCGCGCATCAGCCGGTCGATGCCCTCGGCCCCGGCCAGCCGCAGCGAGGTCGCCCGCGCCTCGACATAGGCGGGGTCGTCCAGCCCGCCCTTCGCCTGCGCCTGGATGAACAGCTCCTGCCCGAACAGGGCCAGCTCGCGCGGCGTCCGCTCGTTGAAGGCGATGACGTCGGCCAGCGTCCGCGTCGACACCTGCGCCGGGTCGGTCGAGGCGAGGTAGGCGTTCAGATCGTGCTTCAGCTCGAACAGCAGCACCTCCAGCTCGGCCCCGCCGATGGCGTTCATGTCGGGCCCTTCGGTGATCTCGACGAGCACCGCCCCCGCCTCGAGCAGCTTCTGAAGATTGGCCTCGAACACCGCGTCGGTCTTGGGCGAATAGCCCATCAGGAAGCGCGCCACCCCGATCCGCGCGCCCCGCAGCGACCCGGCGTCCAGCGCCGCGCGATAGTCGACCTTGCGCGCGTCCGCCTCGGCCGTGGCGGCGTCCAGCGGGTCCGAGCCGGCGATGGCGTTCAGCACGATGGCCGCGTCCTCGACGGTCCGCGTCATCGGCCCGGCCGTGTCCTGTGAATGGCTGATCGGCACGATGTGGGTGCGCGACACCAGCCCCACGGTCGGCTTGAAGCCGACGATGCCGTTGATCGCCGCCGGGCAGGTGATCGAGCCGTCGGTCTCGGTGCCGATCGCCGCCGGCGCCAGTCCCGCCGCCACCGCCGCGCCGCTGCCCGAGGACGAGCCGCAGGTGTTGCGGTCCAGCGCGTGCGGATTGCGCGTCAGCCCCCCGACCGCGCTCCAGCCGCTGGTCGAATTGGTCGAGCGGATATTGGCCCACTCCGACAGATTGGTCTTGCCGAGGATCACCGCCCCCTCGGCCCGCAGCCGCGCCACCAGCGGCGCATCGCGTCCCGGCGCATTGTCGATCAGCGCCAGCGACCCGGCCGTGGTCGGCATGTCCGCCGTCTCGATATTGTCCTTGATCAGGATGGGCATGCCGGCGATGCCGTTGGTCTGAGGCCGGTCGCCTGGGCTTCGCGCGTCTGACCACAAAACGACGGCATTGACGCTCCCCTTGTCACGAACGCAGAGCTCCTGCACGGGTCCGGGCAGACCTTCGCACGCCTCAAGCGCCCGGATAGCGGCAGGATTTCCGGTCGCCACGCCCATATAGATGACATCGACGGCGGGATCGCTTCGCGACGCTGCGACGTCAACACTGATGCACCCGCCCAGCGAGACTACGCCGATCGCAAGGCTCGTCAGTCCGATCCTGTTGAAGCGCATGCCCATCCCCTCAGTGAATCGTCTGCAGAGTCGGCGCCCGCCTCGCCCGGGTCCGCTGCTCGAAGGCGTAGCCCAGCGACAACACCTTGGCGTCGTCCCACTTGCCGGCCATGAAGCTGATCCCCACCGGCATGCCGCGGTCGAAGCCCATCGGCACGGTCAGGTGCGGATAGCCCGCCACCGCCGCCAGCCGGCTGGCCGAGCCCTGCGAGCGGTCGTCGTCGTCCGGATCGTTGGTCCAGGCCCGCGAGGTCGTCGGCGCGGTCAGGGCGATGACGCCGTGTTCCGCCATCATCTTGTCGATCCCCTCCGGCCCCGCCGCCCGGAACGACCGCTCGCGCGCCTCGACATAGGCGGGGTCGTCCAGCCCGCCGGTCGCCTCGGCCCGTTCGAACAGATCCTGGCCGAACAGCACCGTCTCGCGCGGCTCGGCGGCGTTGAAGGCGATGACGTCGGCCAGGGTCCGCGTCGACACCTGCGCCGGATCGGTCGAGGCCAGATACAGGTTCAGATCGTGCTTCAGCTCGGTCAGCAGCACGACGATCTCCCAGCCGCCGATCTGGCGGAAGTCCGCCGGCGCCTCGGTGATCTCGACCAGCTCGGCGCCCGCGTCGCGCAGCACCTGCAGATTGGCCTCGAACACCGCCTGGGTCTCGGCCGAATAGTTGGGCACGAGGAACCGCATCACCCCGATCCGCGCGCCCCTCAGCGAGTCCGCGTCCAGCGCGGCGCGATAGTCGACCTTGCGCGCATCGGCCTCGGCCGTGGCCGGGTCGAGCGGGTCAGAACCCGCGATGACCGACAGCACGATGGCCGCGTCCTCGACCGTCGTCGTGATCGGCCCGGCCGTGTCCTGCGAATGGCTGATCGGGATGATGTGGGTGCGGCTGACCAGCCCCACCGTCGGCTTGAACCCGACCACGCCGTTGACCGAGGCCGGGCAGGTGATCGAGCCGTCCGTCTCCGTCCCGATCGCCGCCGGCGCCAGGCCGATGGCCACCGCCGCCGCGCTGCCCGACGACGAGCCGCACGGCGTCCGCTCCGGCGCATACGGATTGCGCGTCTGCCCCCCCACCGCGCTCCAGCCGCTGATCGACGACGACGACCGGATATTGGCCCATTCGGACAGGTTGGCCTTGCCGAGGATCACCGCGCCGGCGTCACGAAGGCGGGTGACGATAGGGGCGTCCCGGCCGGGAGCGTTGGCGACGAGCGCCAGCGAGCCGGCGGTGGTCGGCATGTCCGCCGTCTCGATATTGTCCTTCAGCAGGATGGGCAGGCCGCGCAGACGCCCTGCGGGAACGGGCGCCGCCGCCTCTTGCAGAAGAGCCGGATTGACGGCGATCACGGCGTTGAACGGTTCAGGCGCCGAATTGTCCGCACTGAGCATCAACTGCACAGAGC
>JAAXIW010000063.1 GCA_012270135.1 Brevundimonas sp.
CCGTCGGTGGGGAGGGCGTCGGATCCACGTTCCTCGATGTCGGCGGGCTGTGGTCTTTGACAATCGCATCCCCGCCGCACCGCCCAAGGCGCGCCGATGTAGACTCTGCAGACTCTGACACAGCAATTTCCGGCGCCGACTCTGCCGACTCCGCCACACCGAATTTTCCGCGGCGGACCGGCGCTTTGACAACCAAACCCCAACCCGCCAGTCAGACTCCATGACCGCGCCCCGCATCTTCATCGACGCCGACGCCTGCCCGGTGAAGGACGAGGTCTATCGCGTCGCCGAACGTTACGGCCTCAGGGTCTTCGTGGTCTCCAACGGCTGGATCAACACCCGCCGCGATCCGTGGATCGAACAGGTGGTGGTCGACGCCGGCCCCGACGTCGCCGACGACTGGATCGCCGAACGCGCCGGGCCCGGCGATATCGTCGTCACCGCCGACATCCCTCTCGCCGACCGCTGCCTCAAGGCCGGCGCCCAGGCGCTGAAGTCGAACGGCCAGCCCTTCACCCCCGATTCCATCGGCTCGGCCCTGGCCGGCCGCATGGTCGGCGAGCACTTGCGCTCCATGGGCGTCGCCACCTCGGGCCCGCCGCCGTTCGGACCCAAGGACCGCTCGGCCTTCCTGCAGGCGCTGGACCGCGCCGTGGTCATCGCCAAGAGGGTGGTCCGGTGACCGCCATCCCCGAAAGCGAGTTGGAGCGGCGCGGCTTCCGCGCCGGCGGCCGCGGTGGCCAGCACGTCATTACGGTCTCGACCAGCGTCCAGCTGCGCTTCGACGTGATCAACTCGCCCTCGCTCAGCCAGCCGGTCAAGGAACGGCTTCTCAAGCTGGCCGGCAGCCGCGCCACCCAGGCCGGCGAGGTGCTGATCACCGCCGTCCGCTTCCGCACCCAGGAGCGCAACCGCGCCGACGCCGTCGAGCGTCTGCAGGCCCTCGTCGACGAAGCCTCGGTCAAGCCGGTGTTCCGCGTCCCGACCCGCCCGACCCGGGCCTCGAAGGAGCGCCGCCTCGAGGACAAGGCCAAACGCGCCACCATCAAGAGCGGCCGCAGCAAGCCGGGCCTGACGGACTGATCAGTCCAGCCGGTCGGCCCGCCTCAGACCCGGGAACAGCTTCGCCCAGATCCCCGTCGCCGCCAGCGCCCCGAAGCCGCCGAACACCGCCGCCCCGACCGGTCCGAGCAGCCGCACCGCCACCCCGGAATAGGCCTCGCCCAGCTCGTTGGAGGCCCCGATGAACAGCATCGACACCGAACTGACCCGGCCGCGCATGTGATCCGGCGTGGCCAGCTGGATCAGGGTCTGGCGGATGTTGACGCTGACCATGTCCGCCGCCCCGCCGACCAGCAGCACCAGCGCCGACAGCCACCACGCCTTCGACAGCCCGAAGATCAGGGTGCAGATCCCGAACACCGCCACCGCCGCGAACATCCAGCGCCCGCCATGCCGAACGATCGGGAACCGGCTCAGATAGATGGCCATGCCCAGCGCCCCGACCCCGAAGGCGGCCCTGAGCAGGCCGAACCCCTCCGGCCCGACATGCAGGATGTCCCGCGCGAAGATCGGCGTGAGCAGCGCCACCCCGGCCAGCAGCACCACGATCAGGTCCAGAGAAATCGCCCCCAGCACGATCCTGGTCTTCCATACGTAGGCCAGCCCTTCCCTGACCGCCTCCATCGGCGTCAGTCCGCCCTCGACCGGCCGCGGCCGCCCGCTGGTGCGGATCAGCAGGAAACAGCCGATGCCGATGAGGAACAGGCCCATCGCCGCCGCATAGGCCAGCGGCACATTGAGCCCGACGATGACCCCGCCCAGCGCCGGCCCGGCGATGGCCCCGGTCTGGAAGGCGATCGACTGGGCCGCGATCGCCGGAGGCAGGGCCTTGCGCCCGACCACCATCGGCAGGAAGGCCTGGCTGGCCGGGGCGAGGAAGGCTCGCGCCGCCCCGAACAGGGCCGCCACCGCCAGCAGCCCCCACAGCGGCGGCGAGCCGTGCAGCGCCATCAGCAGGAAGCCCCCGGCGCAGGCCGCCTCGACGAGGATTGATATGGCCACCGTCGTCTTGCGGTCGCGCCGGTCGGCCATCGCCCCGGCCGGAAGGGTGAAGGCCAGCAGCGGCAGGAACTGCACCAGCCCAACAAGGCCCAGATACAGGCTGGCCTCCGCGATCGGATGATCCCGCCGGGCGATCTCATAGACCTGCCACAACAGGGCCGACGACTGTATCTGGATGCCCAGCACCGCCGTCAGCCGCCCCAGCCACAGCAGCCGGAAATCGCGGATGCCCCACGGGCTCGACGGCTCCCCATCTCCCGGCGGAAGCGGCGGCGTCGGCGATCCGGAGTCCAGGCTCTCGACGGTCACGTGCGCCGGTCGACCTTCGGATAGGCGCGAACGTCACGGTGGATCTTCGGCATGGGGAGAAGCCTTCTCGCAATCGTCCGAACCCCGTAAAGCACAGGTCCATGAGCGCCGCATCACATCCCGTTATCGATCCTGTCGAACTGACCCGCGACCTGATCCGCAGACCCTCGGTCACCCCCGCCGACGAGGGGGCGATGGACATGCTCGAGCGCATTCTGACGGACCTCGGCTTCCACTGCCGCCGCCTCAGGTTCGAAGACATCGAGAACCTCTACGCCCGGCGCGGGACGGCCTCGCCCAACCTCTGCTTCGCTGGCCACACGGACGTGGTCCCGACCGGCGCGGCCGAGGCCTGGTCAGCCGCCCCCTTCGAGGCCGAGGTCCGCGACGGCGTCCTCTTTGGCCGCGGCGCCGTCGACATGAAGGGCGGCATCGCCGCCTGGATCGCCGCCGTCTCACGGGTGCTGGCGGAAGGGGACGTCCCCGGCTCGCTCAGCTTCCTGATCACCGGCGACGAGGAGGGGCCGGCCCTGCACGGCACCAAGCGCGTGGTCGAGACCCTGATGGCCGAGGGCGAGGTTATCGACGCCTGCGTGGTCGGCGAGCCGTCCTCGCTGCACGCGCTCGGCGACACCATAAAGATCGGCCGCCGCGGGTCGCTGAACACCTGGATCACCGTCCACGGCAAACAGGGCCACGTCGCCTATCCCGACCGCGCCGCCAATCCGGCGCCCGTCATGGCGCGGCTGATGGCCCGTCTTGCCGACCACCGGCTCGACGACGGCTATCAGGGCTTCCAGCCGTCCAACCTCGAGATCACCACCATCGACATCGGCAATCCGGCCACCAACGTCATCCCGGCCGAGGCGAAGGCGCGGCTCAACATCCGCTTCAACCCGACCCATACCGGCGACAGCCTGATCGCCTGGCTCAACGCCGTGGCCGGCCAGGCCCAGGCCGAGAGCGGCCTGCGCATCGAACTCGAGCATCTGTGCTCCGGCGACGCCTTCCTCACCGAGCCCGGCCCCTTCGTCACCGGTGTGCAGGATGCGGTCGAGGCCGTGGCCGGCCGCCGCCCCGAGGCCTCGACCACCGGCGGCACCTCGGACGCCCGCTTCATCCGCGCCATGGCGCCCGTGCTCGAACTCGGCCTCGTCGGCCAGACCATGCACCAGATCGACGAGCGCGCGCCGGTGGCCGAGATCCAGGCGCTGGCGGAGGTCTACCGCCGCGTCATCACCACCTTCTTCGACCGCCCCTAGAACAGCAGGTCGATCCCCAGCATCGCCCCGCCGAACATCGCGGCGAAAGCGACGAGGAAGTAGAAGATCTCGCGCCGCGCGCTGCCCCGTCGCTCGAGGGTCATCGGCGGCAATTCAACCGGCAGCCTGCTCATCGGCCCACTCCCGCAAAACCGTACGAGGGTGCGCCCCGATCATTGCCGGGACGTTGAGAAACGTGGTCAAGGCCGCTCGAGAAACCTGAGCGCCGTCAGCACATGCGCCCGCACCCCGACCGGCAGCACCGCCTCATTGACGTCGAACGCCGGCGAGTGGTTTGGCGGCGAGGTCGCCGGGTCGACGCCGTCGGCGCTGGCCCCCAGATGGAAGAACACTCCCGGAACCGCCTGCGACAGATAGCTGAAGTCCTCGGCCACGGTCGTCGGCGGGGCGCCGGCGTTGACGTTCCCCGCCCCCGCCGCCTCCTCCAGCACCGGCGCCAGCCAGGCCGACAGGGCCTCATCGTTGAACACCAGCGCCGCATTCTGGCGCACTGCGAACTCGGCCGTCGCCCCGTAATTCTCGGCTACATTGCCCACCGCGATCTCGGCCCGACGGACCAGGTCGTCACGCTGGGCGATGTCGAAGGTTCTGAGCGTCCCCGACAGCACGGCCCGGTCCGGAATGATATTGTAGCGCACCCCGGCATCGAGGGTCGCGATGGTGAACACCGTCGGCGTCGTGGTCGGATCAATGGTGCGGGCGGTCAGGCTGTTGATGGTCTGGACCACATCGGCGGATGCGGCGATGACGTCGACGCCCTTCCACGGCCAGGCCCCGTGCGTCTGCCGTCCGTTGAGCGTGATATCGACCCGGTCCGACGCCGCCATGAAGCCGCGCGGGCGGTACCACAGCGTTCCCGGCTCCCCCGGCACGACGTGCAGGCCGAAGATGGCGTCGGGACGCGGATCGCTCAGCGCGCCCTCCTCGATCATCAGCGCCGCCCCGCCCTTGGGTTCGCCCGGAGGCGCCCCCTCCTCGGCCGGCTGGAAGATAAAGACGACGGTTCCGGCGATCTGGTCCTTCATCCCGGCCAGCACCTCAGCGGCGCCCATCAGCATGGCGACATGGGCGTCATGGCCGCAGGCGTGGGCGACCGGCACCGTGGCGCCCATATAGGTCCCGGTCGCGGTCGAGGCGAAGGATAGTCCTGTCGCCTCAAGCACCGGCAGGGCATCCATGTCCGCCCGCAGCGCCACGGTCCGGCCGGGTCGCCCGCCGCGCAGGATTCCGACCACCCCGGTCTTGCCGACCTCCGTGCGTACCTCGAGACCGAGGGAGCGCAGATGGTCCGCGACCATGGCCGCCGTCCGCGTCTCGGCGAAACCCAGTTCCGGATTGGCGTGCAGATCGCGCCGCCACTCGACCACCCGCGGCCTCACACCCTCGACGGCCTCCGCGACGGCTTCGGCGGACTGGGCGTGGACGGCCCCTGCCGGCAGGGCGAGGGCGATGGCGACGGCAGTAACGGCGAGCAGGCTTCTGACGATCATGGCGGCGTCTCCTGTGGTGGACCGCAACGTCGCGGAGGCAGTGTGCTTCCGCAAGGGCTGGCCGCCCCTTAAGATCAGCAGGTGAACCTACGATCCCCCGCCTTCGCCATCCTGTTCGCGGTCAGCCTGATCGCGACGGCGGGCAATATGGGCCTCCAGTCCGTGCTGCCCGCCATCGGCCGCGCGTTCGCGCTTCAGGACTCGCTCGTCGCCGGCGCCTTCGCCATATCGGCGCTGATGTGGGCCCTGGCCTCGCCATTCTGGGCGCGGCTGTCAGACCGGATCGGCCGCAAGCGAGTCATCCTGATTGGCCTCGGAGGCTTCGTCGTCTCGATGACCGGCTTCGGCCTGGCCACAACATCGGGCCTGCAGGGGTGGCTGGCCGTCATCATCGCCTTCATGCTGATGGCCACGGCGCGGACGATCTATGGCGTGTTCGGCTCGGCCGCCCCCATCGCCTCCCAGGCCTATGTCGCCGACCGCACCACGGCGCGCGATCGAACCCAGGCCATGTCGATGCTCGCCTCGGCGCAAGGTCTGGGCACGGTCATCGGACCGGTGCTCGCTCCGCTCTTCATCCTGCCCTTCGTCGGCCTGGCCGGACCGATGTACGCCTTCGCCGCCCTTGGCGCCGTCGTGCTCTTCATCGTCTGGCGCCGCCTGCCCAGCGGCGAGGTGGTGCGGAAGCCCTCGCCCAGCGGTCGTCAGGACGACGCCGGCAAGGGCTTGTGGAAGGACCCGCGCGTCCGCGACTATTTGCTCTATGGTCTGCTCGTGACGGGCGCCCAGGCCGTCAACATCGCCGTGCTCGGCTTCCATGTGATTGACGAATTAGCGGTGACGGGGCTTGGCCTGCGTCAGGCCCAGCCCTTCATCAGCGTAGCCATGTTCGCCGGCGCCGCCGGAACCCTGATGGTGCAATGGGGCCTGATTCCCCTGCTCAAGATGGAGCCCCGGGCGCTGATCCGCTGGGGCGCTGGCCTCGCGTTGGCCGGCAACGTTCTTACCATCGTCGCGCCTGGCTTCTTTGGCGTGGTCGTGGGCTACGCCGTGGTCTCAATGGGAGTCGGCTTCGCCCGACCGGGCTTCACCGCCGGCTCGTCACTGTCGGTCGGTCCGCATGAGCAGGGCGCGGTGGCGGGACTGATGATGTCCCTCGCCGGCCTCAGCTTCCTCGGCCCGCCGGTCATGGGCGTGGCCCTGTACGAACTGGCCGAGGCCGGACCGTTCGTGGCCAACATCGTCCTCCTCGGGACCGCGCTCGCCCTGTGCTGGCTGAGTGGCCCGCTGCGGACCGGCCCGGCCGACCTGCCCGACCGCGACGAGACGCCGGCGCCCGACACCCCGCCCGCCTCGCAGCCCGGCCCTGAAGGCAACCGCTGACGCCTTTTCACCGTCGAAAAGCCGTGTCAGATCGGCGGCATGGAAACCGCCCGTATTGAAAAACGCATCGGCGTTCGCGCGCCCAGCGACCGTATCTGGGATCTGATCGCCGATCTGCCCGGCTGGGATGGATGGAACCCGGTCGAGACCTCGGTCGAGGGCCAGATCGCCTATGGCGGGTCGATCGCCCTGACGGAGGCCATTCCCGGCCTCCCCGAGCGCCGCGCCACGGTGCGGGTCGGCGAATGGCAACCGCTCGCCCAGCTCGTCTGGGCCGAAAAGCGGGGCCTGTGGTTCAGCTCGCTGCGCTATTTCGAGATAGAGGAGCTCGAGCCGGGCAGCTGCATAGTCGCAAACGGTTTCATCTTCACCGGCCTCCGCGGCGAAATGCATTTCGACCGCCACCGCAAGACGCTGCGAACAGCGGTCGATTCCATCGCCGAAGCGCTCAAGGCCGCCGCCGAGGCCTAGCCGCCCTTGGCCATGGTGTCCTGGATGCTGATGATCGCCGGCGTCAGGATGACGATGAACAGCACCGGCAGGAAGAACAGGATCATCGGCACGGTCAGCTTGGCGGGCAGGGCCGCGGCCTTCTTCTCCGCCGCAGACAGGCGCATCTCGCGGTTTTCCTTGGCCATGGTCCGCAGGGCGGAGCCCAGCGGCGTGCCGTAGGTCTCGGCCTGGGTCATGGCCGTGGCCACCGACTTGACCCCCGGATGGTTGGTCCGCTTGGCGAGCCCCTCATAGGCCATCCGCCGATCGGGCAGGTAGCTGAGCTCGGCCGAAAGCAGGGTCATTTCCTCGGCCAGGTCGATGGACTGGCCGCCGATCTCCTGGCTGACTTTCTGGATCGCCGCCTCGATCGACATGCCGGCCTCGACGCAGATCAGCAGCAAGTCCAGCGCGTCGGGGAAAGCCTGCATGATGGAGGTGCGGCGCTTGGCGATCCGATTGGCGAGGAAGATGTTCGGGGCATAGAAACCGATCACGGCGGCGAACATGCAGATCGTCAGCCGCACCATCACCGTCAGGCCGAAGTCGTTCAGCACGAAGACGTAGAGGACCGCCAGCGCCAGCATGACGAACGGCATGGAGAAGCGGAAAAAGTAGAAGGTGGTCAGGGGTTTCGGCCCGCGATAGCCGGCCTGGGCCATCTTTTCGGCGACCTTGGGGTCCTCGATCAGCTTGGTCAGATTCAGCAGTTCGACGACCCGCGTCTTGAAGCAGTCGTCGCTGTGCCGGAGACCATGCGGTCCGCTTCCCTGAGACGCGATCGCCTGTCGGGACCGGCGCCTCAGCTCTTCGCGGCGTTCCGCGACCGCCTTCATCCGGCCTTCCAGCTTGGCCTCGCCCCCGAGGGAGCCAAGCAGGGTCACGAGGGTGGCGAACACCAGCACGCCCACGCCCATGCTGAGCAGGTTCTGGAGGTTGGTGACGAAGCCGATGATGTCTCCCATTCCCGTCCCCTAGAACTTGAACGAGATCATGCGCTTCATGACAAAGACGCAGAGGGCCATCATCATCACGGCGATGCGCAGCATGAACTGGCCGCGCGGCTCGGTGAAGAGCTTGGCCATATAGGCCGGGGTCGTGATGCTCACGAGGATCATCACGGCGGGCGGCAGCGAACCGATGATGCCGGCCGAGGCGGTCGCTTCGGACGACAGCGCCTTGATCTTCTCGCCCATCATCTTGCGGGCGCGAAGCACGCTCGAGAGGTTGCCCAGGGCCTCGGCCAGATTACCGCCGGTCTTCTGCTGGATGCCGATGACGATCGAGAAGAATTTCAGCTCCGGGGTCGGCATCCGCTCATACATCTTTTCGAGCGCCTGCTGCAGGGTCAGGCCGACGCCAAGACCTTCCACCAGCATCTGGAACTCGCCGCCGAGGGGCGCCGGGCTTTCGCGGGCGATGATCTTGAAACAGTCGTGCACCGGCAGGCCCGACTTGATGCCGCGCACGATGACGTCGACCGCGTCCGCGAAATGGCTGGAGAATTTCTTCATCCGGCGCTTCCCCAGAAAGCCCACGACCCAGCGCGGAAAGCCGAGGCCGAAGATCACGGCCGCACCGAGCGCGATCAGGATGTTGGGGACGAACAGCAGTGGCAGAAGGAACGCGATCACGCCCAGCACGGCGCTGATGATCCAGAATGTCTTGACGCTGGTGGCGAGACCGGCCTGCTTCAGCTTCGCGGCGAGGCTGATCCGGGCCTTGCGGGAGGCGCGCTCCGAATCCTGGAGCTGCTTCATGATCTGCTTGCGGCGCGCCTCGGGTGTGTTGGCGGCCGCCGCCTTGCGCGCTGCGGCCGAGTTCTGCTTCGGGCCGCCGAAATGCTGCGCCCGCTTGATCGCCGCCTCCGAAGAATCCCCGCCGCCGACGAAGGCCCAACCGAGACCGCCGATGGTGATGAAGGCCAGAACCGCTGCGAGGATGGGAAGCACGCCGGCTACTCCGCCGCGTCGAGGGCTTCGGCGAGCTCGCGCTCGAGCCCGTAGTAGCGGGCCCGGTCCCAGAACCGGGGGCGGGCGATGCCGGTCGAGCGATGGCGGCCGATGATCTTGCCGTTCTCGTCTTCGCCGGTGATCTCGTAGACGAAGAGATCCTGGGTGACGATGACATCGCCCTCCAGCCCGACCACCTCGGTGATGTGGGTGATGCGGCGCGAGCCGTCGCGCAGGCGGGCGGCCTGGATGATGACGTCGACCGAGCCGACGATCATCTCGCGGATGGTCTTCGAGGGCAGGCCGTAGCCGCCCATGGTGATCATCGACTCCATCCGGCTGATGGCTTCGCGCGGGCTGT
>JAAXIW010000289.1 GCA_012270135.1 Brevundimonas sp.
CGTCGCCGGGCGGCAGCAGGAAGCGGCGCTCGCTCTCGGCGCTGGTCGCCAGGTCAAGCTCGATGCGCGAGGCCGCCCCGGCGCCGGCGACGCGGAAGTCGCGCACCAGCCCCTGCCCCGTCCCGCTGCGGCGGTCCGGCGGGGAGACGCCCGCCAGGCTCAGCACCACCCGGCCGTCGTCGCCGGCCTGGATCACCTGTCCGCGCGAGGTGCGGTCCAGGTCGATGACCACCCGCGTGCGCTCGGCGTCGCCGCCGCCCCGGACCCGCAGGATCTCGCCCATCCCGCCCGCCGCCAGGCCCCGCCCGGCCGCCAGCACGGCGACGGCGAACACCAGCAGTCCGACGGCGGCTATGACCCGCTCGCGGAGGCTGAATCCGGACAATTTGATACGCGACAGCCCGTGCATTCGACGGAAACCCACCTTCTTGGTTGGCGCCATCATGCCGCGACAGAGTCGCCAACGGGTTAAGGCCGGTTCGGCTTTCAATTCGGACGGGGCATCCCTATGCTTGATCCGCTCGCGAACGATCGCGTCCCCCGAACCCTCGGGACCGGACGCGCCCTCCTCGCGGCATGACTTTCACTGATCCGAGAGCCGGACGGGCCCGCCCGCCGATTCGACGACCGGGTCCGGGACGCCCCTATCGACGGCGCGTCAGGGCCCAGGACCGTACTGAACCTTCATGGGCCACACCGCCTGCGCTCCCTTCCGGTCTGAACCGACCGACCTCGCCCCCGGCCAAGGCCGCGGCGACGGGACCGCGCTCGCGTGCGCCCTCACTTCCATTCGGCGAGCCGCCTCCTCCCCTCGCGGGACCGGCCGGGCGCGCCAGAAAGAAACACTCCATGTCAAAGACCATGTTGATCGACGCCGCCCACGCGGAGGAGACCCGCGTCGCGATCGTCGAGGGCCGTCAGATCGAGGAATTCGACTTTGAATCCCGGTCGAGGCGCCAGCTTCGGGGCAACATCTACCTCGCCAAGGTCACTCGCGTAGAGCCCAGCCTGCAGGCTGCGTTCGTGGAATACGGCGGCAATCGCCACGGCTTCCTCGCCTTCAACGAAATCCACCCGGATTACTATCAGATCCCCGTCGCCGACCGCGAAGCCATCATGGCCGAGGCGCCGTCGGACGAGGACGAGCACGACGATCTCGGCCGCGAGAGCGACGAGGGCGAAGCCGAGGGCGGCCTCGCCGACGAGGAACGGCTCAAGCGCCGCCTGATGCGCCGCTACAAGATCCAGGACGTCATCAAGCGCCGCCAGGTCATGCTGGTCCAGGTCGTCAAGGACGAGCGCGGCGGCAAGGGCGCGGCCCTGACCACCTGGCTGTCGCTGGCCGGCCGCTACTGCGTGCTGATGCCCAACACCGGCAAGGGCGGCGGCATTTCGCGCAAGATCACCCAGGCCACCGACCGCAAACGCCTCAAGGCCGCCGCCGCCGCCCTGGACGTACCGCACGGCATGGGCCTGATCATCCGCACCGCCGGCGCCAAGCGCACCAAGGCCGAGATCAAGCGCGACTACGAATACCTGCTCCGCCTGTGGGAGACGATCCGCGAGACCACCCTCGCCTCCAACGCCCCGTCGATGATCTACGAGGAGGAGAACCTTGTCCGCCGGGCCGTGCGCGACATGTTCGACAAGGATTTCGACGGCATCCAGGTCGAGGGCGTCGAAGGCTTCAGGGAGGCCCGTGACTTCATGCGGGTGCTGATGCCCGCGCAGGCGAAGAAGGTGCACCTGTATCAGGGCGCCCGCCCGCTCTTCGCCTCCAACGGCATCGAGGAGATGCTGACCCAGATCCACCAGCCGACCGTGCCGCTGAAGTCGGGCGGGTATCTGGTGATCAACCAGACCGAGGCCCTGGTCGCCATCGACGTCAACTCCGGCCGCGCCACCAAGGAACGCAACGTCGAGGCCACGGCCTTCAAGACCAATATGGAGGCCGCCGTCGAGGCCGCCCGCCAGCTGCGCCTGCGCGACCTCGCCGGCCTGATCGTCATCGACTTCATCGACATGGACGAGTCGAAGAACAACCGGGCGGTCGAGAAGGCGTTGAAGGACGCGCTGGCCAGGGACCGCGCCCGCATCCAGATGGGGCGTATCTCCGGCTTCGGCCTGATGGAGATCAGCCGCCAGCGCCGCCGCCTCGGCGTCATCGAGGGCGCCACCGAGGTCTGCCCGCACTGCCAGGGCGCCGGCCGCATCCGCTCGGCCGAGAGCGCCGCCCTGATGACCCTGCGCGCCGTCGACATCGAGGCGGGCCGCAACGGCGCCGGCTCTGTCACCCTGCGCGTCTGCACGGCGGTCGCGCTCTACATTCTCAATCACAAGCGCGACTACCTTCAGCGCCTGCTGACCCGGCGCGGCCTCAACGTCGTCATCCAGATCGACGACAGCCTGGCCCAGGGCGAGCACGCCCTCGAGCGCACCGAGACCAACGAGGACTTCACCCCGCCGGAGGGCGTCGAGGCCTTCGTCGACCTCGACGACGACTTCGACGACAGCGCCTTCCTCGAGGACGAGGAAGACGAGGACGAGTTCCTCGACGACGTCGTGGAAGAGGATGAGGACGCGTCCGGCGAGGACGGCGAACCTCGGGAACGCGGCGAGCGCGCTGACAGCGATCGGGGCCGCGGCCGCGGCCGTCGCCGGCGCGGCGGACGTCGCGAGGACGGCGAGGCCCAGTCCGGCGAAGCCGCAACCGGTCCGTCGGGAGACGACGAGGACGACAGCGAGGCCGGTCGCCGGCGTCGCCGCGGTCGCCGCGGCGGTCGCCGGGTACGGGAAGAAGGCGGCGAGCGCGACGCCTTCTTCTGGGTGCGCGGCCGCACGCCGTCGCTGGAAGACCCCTACGTCTGGTTCGATCCCCTCAACCCCGGCGGCGCCGCGCCGCGCGCGACCGCCGAAACCGACGGCGCCGAGCCCGGGCGCGACCGTGTCGAGGCCGAGGGTGGCGAGACCGGCGAACGGACCGGTCGTTCGCGCCGCCGCCGGGGACGGGGCCGTGGCCGGGATCGCGCCGACCGGGACCTGACCGCCGAAACCACGCCCGAGGCCCGCGCCGCCGGCGAAGGCATGACGCTCGAGACGTCGCCGGACGCCCCCGCCGTGGCGATGGCCGACGACGCCGAAGCCCCCGCTCCGGTCGCCGTCGAGGAACCCAAGCGCCGCCGCGTGCGCCGCAAGGTGACCGCCGAAGCCGCTCCGGACGTCGCGGCCCCGCAGGCCGAAACGGCTGACGTGGCGACGCCCGCGCCCGTCGCTGCGCCGGAACCCGCCGTCGAGCCGGCGCCTGAACCGGCCCCGGTCGCCGAAACCGCGGAGCCCGCCGGACCCGAGGTCGATGTGGCCGCCCTGATCGCCGAAGATCCGAACCAGATCGTCGCGCCCCCCGAGAAGCCGAAGCGGGGGTGGTGGCGCCGTTGAATGGCCGCGATTAGATTGTGAGGATCGGAACGGGGGCGTTCGACGGTATCGGGAGTACGCCATGAACTGGCTGACCAGACACGCCGCCCGCCTCGTCGGGGCCGCGGCCGCCGCCGGCCTGATGCTGACGGCGGCGGCGCCCGCCTCGGCCCAGAGCGCCATTCGCGACACCGAGATCGAGGCGATCATTCATGAGTGGGCCGATCCGGTCTTCCGGGGCATGGGCCTGGAGCCGTCCGAGGTCGAGATTCTTCTGATCGCGGACCCCGAGCTCAACGCCTTCGCCACGCGCGGCCGGATCATGGGACTCAACACCGGCCTGATCCTTCGGACGCGCAACCCCAACGAGTTGCTCGGCGTCATCGCCCACGAAGGCGGGCACATTCGCAACCGCCACACCCTGCGCGACGGGGCCCAGAACGCGGGCATGCAGCCGATGCTGATGACCATGGCTCTCGGCGCCCTGGCCATCGCCGCCGGGGCCCCGGACGCCGGAGCCGTCCTGCTCGGGAACAGCCAGTATTTCGGCACGCTGAGCGCCCTGCGCTACATGACGCATCAGGAGGGCGAAGCCGACAACACCGCCGCCCGGGCGCTCGAAACCGCCGGCGAATCCGGCCGCGGCCTCGTCTCCTTCTTCGAGAATTTCCGCTCACAGGAAGTGTTCTCGGACGCCCGGCGCTATCCGTATTTCCGCAGCCACCCGCTGTCGTCCGACCGGATCGAGAACCTGCGCCGCTTCGTCGCCGAACAACCGAGTTACGCGCGCCGTGACAGCGCCGAACGGATGGCCCAGCACGCCCTCGTCCTGGCCAAGATTCACGCCTTCATGGATCATCCGCGCGAGACCCTGCGCGACTATCCCGAGACCGACACCGCCCTGCCGGCCCGCTACGCGCGCGCCATCGCCTGGTACCGTGACGGCCAGACGGAACGGGCGCTGTCGGCGGTCGACGTCCTGCTCGCCGAACAGCCCGAGAACCCGTATTTCTGGGAGCTGAAGGGCCAGATCCTGTTCGAGGAGGGCCGGCCCGACGAGGCGATCGGGGCCCACCAGCGTTCGGTCGAGCTGATGCCGGACGCCCCGCTGCTCCGCATCAACCTCGGCCACGCCCTGATCGAGACCCGCGACCCGACCAAGCTGGACGACGCCGTCCGCCATCTCAAATTGGCGTCCGCCCTCGAGCGGGACAACAGCATGGCCTGGCGCCTGCTGGCCCAGGCCTATGACAGCCAGGGCAAGGAGGGCGAGGCCCGTCTGGCCTCGGCCGAGATGTATTTCGCCTCCGGCTCGCAGCGCCAGGCGACCCAGTTCGCCCTGCGCGCCCGCGACATGCTGGAGCCGGGCTCCGTCGAATGGATCCGGGCCATGGACATCGTCTTCGCTTCGGGCGCGACCCAGGAGGATGTCGACGACCTCGACCGCCGCAACGAACGCCGGCGCCCGGCCATCATCCCCGCCGGCTGATCTCCCCTGCTCCGAGAACCTGTATGACCGAAACGCCCGATCGAAAGCCCGCTCCCTCCTTGCCGGAACGTCTCCTGTCGGGGGGACGCGCCGGGATCGCGGCGCTGGCGGTGTCGATCGTGGCCCTGGCCATCGCGGTCGCGCCCTATGCGACGGGGACGGACTTCGGTTCGCGGGTGAAGGCCTATCTGGTCCAGAACCCCGAGGTGCTTCAGGAAGTCAGCCTCGCCCTCGACCAGAGGGCGCAGCAGCAGCAGATCGTCGACAACCGCCGCAAGACCGCGGAGATCAACGCACGCGCGGCGGCCAATCCGGACCTGTTGGCCGTCGACAGCCGCGACGCGGCCTTTGGTCCCGAAGACGCCAGGGTCACGGTCATCGAGTTCTTCGACTTCCGTTGCCCGGGTTGCAAGGCGACGGCCCCCGAGGTTCTGCGGATGATGCAGGCCCACCCCGATGTGCGTTTCGTCTTCAAGGAATGGCCGATCCTCGACGGCCCCAGCAACGGCGTCTCCCACTACGCCGCCCGCGCCGCCCAGGCCGCCCACCGCCAGGGCAAATACCTGCCGGTGTTTCAGGCCCTGATGGCCGAACCCGCGCTGTCGGAATCGGCCATCGACAGAATTCTCGAAGCCAACGGCGTGTCCGTGTCCGAAGCCGAGGCTGCGATGGCCAGTTCCGAACTGGCCCGCCACATGGCGGACATGCAGACCTCGGCCATGGCTCTGGGGCTCGTCGGCACCCCGACCTTCTTCGTCAATGGCCGGGCCATGGAATCGATCGAGCCGGCCGCGCGAGAGCGCGCCCTCCGCGAGGCCAAGGCGGGCTGCGCTCAGGCCCGCTTCAGGCTCATCCCGCCGCCAACCCAGTCGGTCCGCGCGCGGCGCTCCGCCTCCGCCGCGGCGGCCGGGTTGCCGAGCGCCGTCTCGGCCTGGGCCAGGACGAAATGGCTGTAAGGGTCGTTGGGCCAATCTTCGAGCAGTTCCAGCACCTTGGCACGCGCACCTTCAGCATCGCCTGAGGCCAGTATCGCGGCGGCCAGGCTGCGCCGGGTCGGGTACCAGATCACCGGCGGGTCGCCGCCCTCCTCGCCCTTGCCCTGCAGTTCCGCCGCCCGGCCATAGGCGGCCAGGGCGGCGGCGTAATCGCCCTCGATCATCGCCGCCCGGCCTTCCAGCACCCGCTGGGACAGTTCGGTGAAATCCCGCCGGCGCTCCTGCATCGGACCGGCGGCGAAGGCCGCATCCTCGCGCAACGTCTCGATGGCTTCGGCCTCGGCCCGCACCGCCCGCGCGTCGCCCGCGCGCGCCGCCGCCTCGCCCCGCGCGTAACGCCAGCTGATCCGCAGCATCGGATGGCTGGCGGGGGGCTCCTTGAGCGCCGCGACCCGCTCCGTGTCGGCGAAACGGCCGAAGATGGCGTAGGCGTTGTTGGCCGTCATCTGACGCCACAGATTGTCGGCCGGAATGTCCGGGAAAACGGTCAGGAACCAGTCGGCCAGCTTCAGGCCCTCGACGTCGCCGCCGGCCATCAGCGCCCCGCCCATGCCGAAATGGATGTTGTGACCGTGCAGCGGCATGCCGGGCACCCCGCCCGGCGGCCGGGCCAGCCCGTCGTAGCGGCGATCCAGCGCCACTGCCGCGACATTGGACATCATCGCGTCCCGATAGCGTCCCACCCGGTAGAAGGTGTGTGACGGCATATGCACCAGGTGACTGGCCCCCGGCGCCAGCGTCGCCAGCCGCTCGCCGTAAGGAATGGCCTTGTGCGGGTCGTCCGACCATTCGGTCAGATGGATATAGAGGTGGATCGCGCCCGGATCGTCGGGAGCGTGCGCCAGCGTCTGCTCGAGGATCGCCATCGCCCGGGTGATGCCGGGATCGGCCGCCTTGCCGTCGTCGTCCCACCATTCGTCGGCCTTCAGCATCCAGGCGTCCGCAGTGATGGCCGCCACGGTGACGTCCTCGGGATTGCGCCGGGCGATCCGGTCCATCGCGGTGGCGAAGCGGCCGGCGCGGGACTCCTCGCGTCCGGAATAGCGCTGCACCAGGGCGTCGATCATCTGGCGCTGCATCGGCGTGGCGCGACGCGCCAGCCTGCGCGCGTCACGCGCGGCCTTCAGCGCCGCGAGCCGGGTGTCCTCGCCGCCGCCGCCGCCGTTGAGGTTCGGCCCCATGGCCCAGGCCTCGCCCCAGGCGCACATGGCGCACGCCGGGTCGAGCAATCGGGCCTTGCGGAAGGCGCGGACGGATTCATTGTGCTCGAACGCCCAGCGCAGGCGGACGCCGTGGTTGAACCAGGCCTGCGCCTCCGGATGGGCCGTGGCGATCTCGAACCCGCCGGTTCCGAAGCCGTCGACCATGACCATATCGGCGACCGGCGCGCCCTCGTCCTTCGGCGCCGGTGGGCCGCAAACCTGAGGCCGTTCGATCAGGTCCCGGATCGCCCGTTCAGCCGTCGCGTCCGCCACCGCCGAGGGGCCGATCATGACCGTGGCTGCCGCCACGCCGCACATCAGAAGGCCGCGCATTCCCGAAATCTCCCCTGTCCCCAGACGATAGTGACCGAACCACAGGGCGAGGCCAAGCGGCGCTTCTCCCGCCCGGCGGATCAGCCCATACTTCCGCGTCCATGCCCATTCGCCGCCTCCCACCCGAGACCGTCAACCGCATCGCCGCCGGCGAGGTGGTCGAACGCCCGGCCAGCGCCATCAAGGAACTGGTCGAGAACGCCCTCGACGCCGGCGCCACCCGCATCGAGATACAGGCCGCCGGCGGCGGCCTCGGCCGCATTCTCCTCGCCGACGACGGGCACGGCATGGCCGCCGCCCAGCTGGCCCTCGCCGTCGCGCGCCCCGCCACCTCGAAGCTCGAGCCCGACGACGCCGGCGACGTCGACCTGCTGCGCATCCACACCCTGGGCTTCCGCGGCGAGGCCCTGCCCTCGATCGGCTCGGTCGCCCGCCTGACCATCACCAGCCGCTCGCGGGACGGCGGCGACGCCCACAGCATCACGGTCGAGGGCGGCGACCAGCGCCCGGTCGCCCCCGCCGGCTTCCCCGGCCCGCACGGCGCCCGGGTCGAGGTCCGCGACCTGTTCTACGCCACCCCCGCCCGGCTCAAATTCATGAAGTCGGAACGGGCCGAGGCCATGGCCATCTCCGAGGAGATCAAGCGCCAGGCCATGGCCCACGAGGCCGTCGCCTTCACCCTCGACCTGGACGGCCGAACCACCCTGCGCCTGCCCGCCGAACACCCCGGCGACCACGGGCGGCTGAAGCGGCTCGCGGCCCTGCTCGGCCGCGACTTCGAGGCCAACGCCCTGCTGATCGATCAGGAACGGGACGGCGTCCGCCTGACCGGCTATGCGGGCCTGCCGACCTACAGCCGGGGCAACGCCGCCCATCAGTATCTGTTCGTCAATGGCCGGCCGGTGAAGGACCGGCTGCTGCAGGGGGCGCTGCGCGGGGCCTACGCCGACTTCCTCGCCCGCGACCGGCATCCCGCGGCCGTGCTGTTCCTCGAGGTTGACCCGCTTTACGTCGACGTCAACGTCCATCCGGCCAAGGCCGAGGTCCGCTTCCGCGACCCCCAGTTGGTGCGCGGCCTGATCGTCGGGGCCTTGCGCCACGCCCTCGCCGGCGCCGGCCACCGGGCCTCGACCACGGTGGCGGCTGACGCCCTCGCCGGCTTCCGCCCTCACACTGGCACCGCCTTCCGCCCGTCGTCCCCCTCCGCCCAGGGCTGGAGCGGCTGGCAGGGCTGGGCCGGCTCGGCCGCCGCTGCCGCCCAGGTCCTGCCCGGCCTCAACGAGCGCTCCGCCCGCGTCGAGACCGCCGACCTCGACCCTCGACCCTCGACCGCCGCCCCTCCCGGCGAGATCATCGACCCGCTCGACTTCCCCCTCGGCGCCGCCCGGGCCCAGTTGCACGGCCCCTACATCGTCGCCCAGACCCGCGACGGTCTTGTCGTCGTCGATCAGCACGCCGCCCACGAACGCCTCGTCTACGAGCGGATGAAGGTCCAGATGGCCGCCGGTTCCGTGACCCGTCAGGCCCTGCTGACGCCCGAGGTGGTCGAACTCGACCCGGTCGAGGCCGAGCGGATCAGCGCCCGCGTCGACGAACTGGCCCAGCTCGGCCTGATCGTCGAGCCGTTCGGCGCCGGCGCCGTACTGGTGCGCGAGACCCCGGCCCTGCTCGGCGACACGGACGTGCAGGGCCTGATCCGCGACATCGCCGACGACCTGGCCGAGCACGGCGCCGCCCTGGCCCTCGGCGAACGCCTCGGCTAGGTATGCGATAAAATAAACTGACACTGCAGCATAAACGACCACAGGGACAACTACGCCCACGAGATGACAG
>JAAXIW010000067.1 GCA_012270135.1 Brevundimonas sp.
CAATGAAGAAACCACGCCGCCAGTGATGAACACATAACGGGCCATGGGAGATCACTCTACCGCCGATTCGGGCGGCGTAATGCGGAGACTATGAGGGCGGGAGAAGAAGGCGGGGATAAGCGCCCCGCCCACTTCTATTGCGCCGGAGCCGGCTGGGCCGGAGCGGGCTGGGCGGTCGGCGCCGAGCTGACGAAATCGTCCAGGGTCGGGCCCGTCGGCTGGGCGG
This sequence comes from Brevundimonas sp., assembly GCA_012270135.1. Lineage (GTDB taxonomy): Bacteria > Pseudomonadota > Alphaproteobacteria > Caulobacterales > Caulobacteraceae > Brevundimonas. The sequence continues at coordinate 227 of JAAXIW010000067.1, forward strand.
GAGCCGCGGCCGGATCGGCCTCGGCGGGCGCCTCGGAGGCGGCCCCGGTCGGAGCCGTCAGGGCGCCGACGGCGTCGCGGTTGACGATCGTCTGGTCCGCGCGGCTGAGGTTGCCGACGATGGTCAGGCCGATGGCGCAGGCGAAGAAGGCCACGCCCAGCCACCAGGTCGTCACGGTCAGCAAGTTGCCGGCGCCGCGCGCGGTCATGAAGCCCGACGGCCCGCCGCCCATGCCGAGCGCGCCGCCTTCGGAGCGCTGGAGCAGGATCACGCCGGCGAGCGCGATCGAGATGAGGATCATGGCGACGAGGAGAATGGTCTGGAGCATGGCGGCCGATATGTGTGGCGCGAAGCCGCGCCGATCAAGCGGGGGCGTCTATCACCGTTGCGAGACGGGAGCAAACAGGGGTGTGAGGCAGCAGGCAGCAGGCAGCAGGCAGCAGGCAGGGCGCACGGGACCGGCTGGTCAGGTCAAGAGAGATCGACCTGCCGCCTGCTGCCCGATACCTGCTGCCTAGACAGCGCGGATGATCGGCAGGAAGTCGACGGCCTTCAGCGAGGCCCCGCCAACCAGGGCGCCGCCGACCTCGGGCACGGCCAGAATGTCGCGGGCGTTGTCCGGCTTGACCGAGCCGCCGTAGAGAATCGGCGCGGCGGCGCTGCCGAGACCGAGACGTTCCAGCATGGCGGCCCGGACGGCGCGGTGCACCTCCTCGATCTGCTCCAGCGTCGGGGTCAGACCGGTGCCGATGGCCCACACCGGCTCGTAAGCCACGGCGAAGCCGCCGCCGAGCACGGCCTCCGGCAGGGCGTTCATCACCTGGTCCCGGACGATCTCGACGGCGCGGCCCGCCTTGCGCTGTTCGAGGGTTTCACCGACGCAGACGATCGGGGCCAGGCCGGCCGAGACGGCGGCCACGGCCTTGGCCGCGATCAGGCGGTCGGTCTCGCCGAACTCCTGGCGGCGCTCGGAATGGCCGACGATGACCAGGCTTGACCCGGCGTCCTTCAGCATCGCGGCCGACACGCCGCCGGTGAAGGCGCCATGGGTTTCGGCCCGGCAGTCCTGCCCGCCGACCTCGATTGCGCTTCCGTGCGTGGCGGCGGCCATGCGCCCGACCAGGGTGGCGGGCGGGCACAGGGCGACGCGGCAGGCCGCCGGCTCCGCCTCAAGGGCCTGCCGCAGGGTCGCGACCTCGCCCAGGCTCGCGCCCAGGCCGTTCATTTTCCAGTTGCCGGCGATCAGCTTCACGGATTGTTTCATCCGGCCTCTCTAGGCGGACCTTTTCACCAAGCCAAGCCGTCCGGGTCGCCGATCCGTCGCCATTGTCTTGCCGTGCCCGCCTGTCACCCCCTATAGGCCGAAGCGACCAACACCGTCGCCGCCATCCGCCCAGGACCGCCTTCCCATGATCTCCATGTTCCGCAGTTTCGCGAAGTCGAAGTGGGCGATCGGCCTTCTGGTCCTCGTCGTCCTGGGCCTGATGGTCACCGGCGGCACGCAGATGGACGTGCTGGGCAGCCTGCAGCCGGCCAAAGTGGTCTCGGCCGGCGACCGCAGCCTGAGCCCGCAAGAATTCCGCGCCGAGATGGATCGTCGCTTGCAGCGGGTCCAGAACCAGGAACGCCGGGCCGTCACCTATGAAGAACTGCTCGCCGAGGTTCCGCTGGCGTCGATCCTGAAGGGCCAGGCCGATGAACTGGGCTTCTTCGGCTGGGCCTGGAAGACGGGCATCCGGCCCGGCAACGAACTGATCCTGCGCGTCATCCGGGCGGAGCCCGCCTTCTTCGACCCTGTCACCCAGCAGTTCAGCGAGCAGGCCTATGAGAGCACGCTGGCGCAAAACAAGATGACGACGGCGCAGAACGAGCGCGATCTCCGGGACCGCTACACCGGCCTGCACTACGGTTCGGCGGCGACCGCCGGCCTGCGCCTGCCGCGCGTCTACGGCGCCGTCTACGCCAACCAGACCCAGCAGAGCCGCGACGCGCGCTGGTTCGTCCTGACCCAGGCGATGGCCGGAACCGCGCCGCGCCCGACCGACGCCCAGTTGAACTCCTTCATGAGCCAGCACGCCTCGGACCTCCGCACGCCGGAGCTGCGTTCCGGGACCCTGGTGGTCTTCGCCAATCCGGCCGACCAGAACATCGCGATCAGCGAAGAGAAAATCCGCGCGCGCTACGAGTTCCGCAAGGACACCCTGTCGACCCCCGAGCGCCGCAGCTTCACCACCCTGACCGCGCCGACCCGCGCCGCCGCGGACCGAATCGCCGCCGCCCTGCGCGCCGGTCAGACCCCGGCGGCCGTCGGCGAGGCCAACGACCTGCAGCCGGCGAACTACACCGAGACGCCCCGCAGCGCGATCGGCGACCCGGCCGTGGCCGCCGCCGTCTTCGGTCTCGGCGCCGGCGAGGTTTCGGCCCCGGTGCAGGCCCGCGTGGGCTTCGTGGTGGCCAAGGTCACGGACATCCTGCCCGGCCGCGAGGTGACGCTGGAAGACGCCCGGGACGAGATCGTCGCGGAACTGCGCGGTCAGGAACAGCGGGGCGCGATCGCCCGCCGGGTCGAGGCCTTCGAGGCGCCCGCCGCGACGGCAAGAGCGGCGACGAGGCCGTCCGCGAGGTCGGGGCCATGGCGGTTCCGATTCCCGCCGTGAGCCGCGAAGGCAGGACCCGCGACGGTCAGCAGCTCAACGTCCCCGCGCCGGTCCTCGAAGCCATGTGGAAGCTGACGAAAGGGCGCGCCAACGAGCCCGTCGGCCTCGGCGAGGGTCAGTATTTCGTGGTTCGCGTCGATGAGGTGACGCCCCCGGCCATGCCGTCGCTCGACAGCGTGCGGGACATGGTGACCCAGGCCTGGATCGCCAGCGAGAACGTCCGCCTGCTCTCGACGCGCTCCGACGCCCTGACCGAGCGCCTGCGGGCCGGCGAGGACATCGCCGCCGTGGCCGCTTCCGTCGGCGCGACGGTCCAGACCGGAACCGGGCTGAAGCAGGAAGAGGACACCATGGCCCGGCTGGGCCGCGGCGTCATGAGCGGCGTGTTCAACGGGAAGTCCGGCCAGGTCTTCTCGCAGCCCCAGGCCAGCGACGGCGTCGCCATCGGCCGCATCGACCGCATCTCCGCGCCGACCGCGGCGCTGGTCGCCGAGGAAGCGCAGCAGTGGCGGGCCCGGATCGGCGCCGCCGCCGGCGATCCCTTCCTGAGCGCCAGCGTCTCGGCCGCCGCCGAGCGGATGGACGCGACCTACAACGAGGAACTCGCCCGTCAGGCCTTGGGCATCACCGAGGCCCCGGCGACACCGGCCGGGCAATGATCCCGGTCGGCGGCTCGCCGTGGCCCGCCTTCGAGGCGGGCTGGGCCGCGGGCCGCGGCCAGGTGGTGGTGCGGCGGCTCGTCGACGATCTCGAGACGCCGGTTTCGGCCTTCCTCAAGGTCGGGCACGGCCGCACCCACGCCTTCCTGCTGGAGTCGGTCGAGGGCGGCGCCGTCAACGGCCGCTATTCGATCATCACCCGCGAGCCGGACGTCGTCTGGCGCTGCCGGGACGGACAGGCGGAACTGGCGCGGGGACCGGCGGTCGCATCGGGCGCCTTCCTGGCCGAGGCGGGCGATCCGCTGACCTCTCTGCGTCGCCTGATCGCGGCCTCGCGGCTGGACCTGCCCGGCGACCTGCCGCCGATGGCCGCGGGCCTTTTCGGCGTGTTCGGCTACGACATGGTTCGGCTGCTCGAGCCGCTGGGCGAGGCCAATCCGGACCTTCTCGACCTGCCCGACGCGGTCCTGACCCGGCCGGCGCTGGTGGCCATCTTCGATTCCGTGAAGCACGAGATCGTGCTGGTCTCCGCCGCCTTCCCCGACAACGGCGAGTCGGCCCAGGACGCCTATGCGGCGGCCATGCTGCGGCTGGACTCGTTCGAGGCCGACCTGCGGCGGCCGCTGCCCGCCCTGCCCGCGCCGGTCGAGGCGCCGGCGCCGCCGTTCGCCTCCGCGGTCGACGAGGCGGCCTTCGGGACGATGGTGGCCCGGGCCAAGGACTACATCGCCGCCGGGGACATCTTCCAGGTGGTGCTGAGCCACCGCTTCGCCGCGCCCTGGGACGGCGACCCGTTCGCCTTCTACCGCTCGCTGCGGCGGCGCAATCCGTCGCCCTATCTGTTCTTCCTCGATTTCGGCGACTTCCAGCTGGCCGGATCGAGTCCGGAGATTCTGGTGCGGCTGAAGGATGGGCGGGTCACCATCCGCCCGCTGGCCGGGACCCGGCCGCGCGGCGACACGCCGGAGCAGGACCGCGCGCTGGAGGCCGAACTGCTGGCGGATCCGAAGGAGCGGGCCGAGCATCTGATGCTGCTCGATCTGGGCCGCAACGATGTCGGCCGGGTCGCCGCGCCCGGCACGGTCGAGGTCACCGAAAGCTTCAAGGTCGAGCGCTACAGCTCTGTGATGCATATCGTTTCAGACGTGCAGGGGCAGGCCGATCCGACGCTGGACGCGGTCGATGCGCTGCTGGCCGCCCTGCCCGCCGGCACCCTGTCGGGGGCGCCCAAGGTGCGGGCCATGGAGATCATCGACGAGCTGGAGGGCGAGAAGCGCGGCGTCGGCTACGGCGGCGGGGTCGGCTATATCTCGGCCGGGGGCGAGGCGGACATCTGCATCGTGCTGAGGACCGCCCTGTTCGCCGACGGCAGGATCCATGTGCAGGCCGGCGCCGGCGTCGTGGCGGACAGCGACCCGGCGGCGGAATACGCCGAGACGAAGGCCAAGGCGCGGGCCCCGATGGGCGCGGCGGAAGACGCCTGGCGCTATCCGTTCGGGAACGCCGGCTGAACCAGCGGCGGCTCCTCGAACCGCACGCCCGGCCCGAGCACCATGACCCCCGCCATCAGCACCGCGGCCATGGCGGCGAGGCCGGCGGCGGCGAGCGCGCCCCACGGGTTCGGACGTCGGACCGGCGCCGCCAGCAAGTCGCGCGCCTTGTCGATGGTGTTGTCGGCCATGCGGCTCCTCCCCTGAGCGCCCGAGTTCGCCGGATCATGGTTAACGAAGACTTACCCCGCAGGACTGCTTGGCGCGCCGCCCCGCACCCCCTAGAAGCCGAAGCATGATCCTCGTCGTCGACAACTACGACAGCTTCACCTGGAACCTGGTCCACTATCTCGCGGAGCTGGGCGCCGAGACGCGCGTGGTGCGCAACGACGACCTGACGGCGGCCGAGGCCCTGGCGCTGAAGCCGGAGGCCCTGCTGCTGTCGCCCGGGCCGTGCACGCCGAACGAGGCCGGGATCTGCCTGCCCCTGCTCGACACCGCGCCGCTGGACATGCCGATCTTCGGCGTCTGCCTCGGACACCAGGCCATGGGTCAGGCCTTCGGCGGCGACGTTATCCGGGCCAAGAGCCTGATGCACGGCAAGACCTCGCCCATCGCGCACGACGGCAAGAGCGTCTTCACCGGCCTGCCCTCGCCGTTCACGGCGACGCGCTACCATTCGCTGGCGGTGAAGCGGGAGACCCTGCCGGACGTCCTGGAGGTCACCGCCTGGACCGAAGACGGCGAGATCATGGGGCTGGCGCACAGGACGCGGCCGATCCACGGCGTGCAGTTCCACCCGGAGTCGATCGCGACGGAGCATGGCCACGACCTGTTGGCCAACTTCCTCGACCTGGCGGGCATCAAACGCACGGCGATGGTCTGAGATGGCGGACGGTTTCAAGCCCTTGTTGGCCAGCCTGGTCGAGGGCCGGGTGCTGTCGGACGCAGAGGCCCACGCCTTCTTCGCCGCCTGCCTGAGGGGCGAGCCGACGCCGGCCCAGGTGGCGGCGGCGGTGACCGCCCTGCGCATCCGCGGCGAGACCGTGGGCGAGATCGCCGCCTTCGCCGGGGCGATGCGGGACGCCGCCCTGACGCTGGACCATCCGTACGAGGTCATCGACACCTGCGGCACCGGCGGGGACGGTCAGCACACCTTCAACATCTCGACGGCGGCGGCGCTGGTGCTGGCGGGGGCGGGGCTGAAGGTGGCCAAGCACGGCAACCGCGCCCTGAGCTCGAAGTCCGGCTCGTCCGACGTGCTGGCGGCGCTGGGCGTGAACCTGCAGGCGACCCCGGCGCAGCAGCTGCGGGCGCGGGACAAGGCCGGCATCGCCTTCCTGTTCGCCCCGGCCTACCACGGGGCCATGCGCCACGTCGGGCCGGTGCGGGCCGAGATCGGCTTCCGCACGGTGTTCAACCTGCTCGGGCCGCTGTCCAATCCGGCCAATGCGAAACGGCAGGTGATGGGGGTCTATGACCCGCGCCTGCTGGAGCCGCTGGCCGAGGTGTTGGGCCGGCTCGGGGCCAAGCGGGCGTGGACCGTGCACGGTCAGGGCCTCGACGAGCTGACCACCACGGGCGAGACCGAGGTGGCGGAGTGGAAGGACGGGGCGGTGCGCCGCTTCACCGTCACGCCGGAAGACGCCGGCCTGCCCCGCGCCGACATCGCCGACATCCGGGGCGGCGACGCGGAGGAGAATGCGGCGGCGCTGGGGGCGCTGCTGGACGGGGCGAAGGGGGCCTATCGCGCCATCGTGCTGCTCAATGCGGCGGCGGCGCTGGTCGTCGGCGACCGGGCGTCCGATCTGGCGACGGGCGCGGCGCTGGCGGCGGCGGTCATCGACGACGGCCGGGCGGCGCAGGCCCTGGCGGCGCTGGTCGAGGCCACCAACACCCCGATCGAGGAAGAGCCGGCGTGACTGACGTGCTGGAGCGGATCGCCGCCTACAAGCGCGAGGACGTGGCGGCCCGCAAGGCGGCCCTGTCGCAGGACGCCGTCGAGGCGCGGGCGAGGCTGGCGTCCGCTCCGCGCGGCTTCCGCGCCGCGCTGGAGCGCCGGTTCGCGGACACCGGCCGTCCGGCCCTGATCGCCGAGATCAAGAAGGCCAGCCCGTCCAAGGGGCTGATCCGCGCCGACTTCGACCCGCCGGCGCTGGCGCGGGCCTATGAACGCGGCGGGGCGTCGTGCCTGTCGGTGCTGACCGACGGGCCGAGCTTCCAGGGCGACGACGCCTTCCTCGGCCGGGCCCGCGAGGCGACCGCCCTGCCCTGCCTGCGCAAGGACTTCCTCGTCGACCCGTGGCAGGTGGCCGAGAGCCGGGCGCTGGGCGCCGACTGCATCCTGATCATCCTCGCCATGGTGGATGATGCGGTAGCGGCCGAGCTGCTCTCCGAGGCGAAGCGCTTCGGCATGGACGCCCTGATCGAGACCCATGACGAGGCGGAGATGGCGCGCGCGTGTGCGCTGGGCGGCGATCTGGTCGGGATCAACAACCGCTCGCTGCGGACGTTCGAGGTCGACCTGGCGGTGACGGAGCGTCTGGCGCCGATGGCGCCGGCGGGGGCGCTGCTGGTGGCGGAAAGCGGCCTCTTCACGCCGCACGACGTGGCGCGCGTGTCGGCGGCGGGGTCCGGCGCCATCCTCGTCGGCGAGAGCCTGATGCGGCAGGCGGACGTGGAGGCCGCGACGCGGGCACTGCTGGGTTAGGCGGGCGCGGCGCCAACGAACAGTTGCTCGACGGCAGCGGCGGCCGACTCGACCTTGCGGCGCACCTTGTCCTCAACAATGGCGAAGATCACCAGTCCGGCCGCCAATGGTCCAAAGGCGATGTAGAGCGAGCCACTGTTGGCCATGGCGTAGATGGAAGTGGTCACGCCGATGAGGAGCAAAAATCCTCCCAACAGCTTCCAAGCCAGATAGGGCCAACCAAACCGTTTCTTTCGCAGGCGGCGGGCCATGACCTCATAGTCTCCCCTCTGACGGCGAGCGGCGACCTCCTGAATCACGCGGTCCAGCAAATCGCTCGCTGAAGCATCGTCGAGCTTGCGGCAGAGTTCGCCATGAAGCTTCTCCCGAGACTCGCCAAGCGTCAGACGCTCGAACACGACTTGCTCAAGCCTGCCCATGTGAACAGCTTCCATCGCTCCCCCGGCCTTGTCTGCCAATCTGGTTAGAAGTGCAGAAGGCAGGTCACCCCGTCAACGCGCCTTCAGCGAACAAGCCGGTAACTGGACCTTAACCGGAACAGCACAGGAACACCTTGTGGACGTTTGCGGTTTGTTCCGCTAGCGTTCCCGCAACGGGATTCGCCGCCGAGGTCGCCATGCTCACGCGCAAACAGCACGAACTGTTGATGTTCATCCACGAACGGATCAAGGAGACCGGCGTCTCCCCCTCGTTCGACGAGATGAAGGAGGCGCTGGACCTGGCGTCCAAGTCCGGCATCCACCGGCTGATCACGGCGCTGGAGGAGCGCGGCGTCATCCGCCGGCTGGCGCACCGGGCGCGGGCGCTGGAGGTGGTCAAGCTGCCGGATCAGGCCACGGCGGGCGCGCCGCGCGGCCGGGCGGGTTTCGCACCCTCGGTTATCGAGGGCGGCGGACGTCCACAGGCGATCGAGGCCGCCAATGACACCCGAGAGCTGTCGCTGATGGGCAAGATCGCCGCCGGCACGCCGATCGCCGCCATCGAACACGAGACCGCCCGCTATCCGGTGCCCGAGGCCATGCTCGGCGCCGGTGAACACTATCTGCTCGAGATCGAGGGCGATTCGATGATCGAGGCGGGCATCCTCAACGGCGACATGGTGATCATCAAGTCGACCGACACGGCCACCTCGGGCGAGATCGTCGTCGCCCTGGTCGAGGGCGAGGAAGCCACGCTGAAGCGGCTGCGCAGGAAGGGCGCCTCGATCGCGCTCGAACCCGCCAACCGAAACTATGAGACCCGCATCTTCGGACCGGACCAGGTCGAGGTGCAGGGCAAGCTGGTCGGCCTCATCCGCCGCTATCACTGACGCTCCACGGCCGGTCGCCGCGCATATCGGCTGACCAGACGGCGCGCCAGCGGTTCTCAGCCGCCGGTCCCTCGCGCCACAGTTCGACCGAGCCGCCACGGGCGTAGTCCACGCCATCCAGCACCAGCCGCCCCTCGCATGAGGCCGGCAGATCGGCGACGGGCG
>JAAXIW010000124.1 GCA_012270135.1 Brevundimonas sp.
TCTGCGGCTATGGCGACGTGGGCAAGGGCTCGGCCGCCTCGCTGCGCCAGGGCGGCGCCCGGGTGAAGGTCACCGAGATCGATCCGATCTGCGCCCTGCAGGCCGCCATGGAAGGCTATGAGGTCGTCACCCTCGAGGACGCGGCCCCCGACGCCGACATCTTCGTCACCGCCACCGGCAACAAGGACGTCATCACCGTCGAGCACATGCGGGCGATGAAGAACAACGCCATCGTCTGCAACATCGGCCACTTCGACAGCGAGATTCAGGTCTCGGGCCTGAAGAACATGAAGTGGGACGAGATCAAGCCCCAGGTCGACCACGTCGAATTCCCCGACGGCAAGAAGATCATCCTACTGTCCAAGGGCCGTCTGGTGAACCTCGGCAACGCCACCGGCCACCCGTCCTTCGTCATGTCGGCGTCCTTCACCAACCAGACCCTGGCCCAGATCGAACTGTGGACCAACAAGGACAGGTACCAGAACCAGGTCTACGTCCTGCCCAAGCACCTCGACGAGAAGGTCGCCATGCTCCACCTGGGCAAGCTGGGCGCGAAGCTGACCACGCTGAAGCCGGAACAGGCCGACTACATCTCCGTCCCGGTCGAGGGCCCGTTCAAGCCGGACCACTACCGCTACTAGGGTTCGATCGGGTCCGTCCGCCGCCGCCGGCGGGCGGGCCGCAGGCGGAACCACAGCAGCACGAAGCCGGACAGGACGATGCCGGTCGTCGCCGCCGCCGTGACGATGATCAGCGGGTGGTTGAAGTCCTCCCCGTCGTCCCAGTCCATGACGTGCAGCCGCCACAGCAGATCGAAGAACCGCCACAGCTCCGAGCGCCGGGTCAGCACCTCTCCGGTCTCCGGCGACAGGTAGAAGCGGGTCCGCTCGCGGTCGTCGAAATCCACCCGCCACAGCGGCCCCTCGCGCCCGGTCTCCTCCGGGGCCTCGGGCAGGAAGGTCGCGCTGACCGGCTGGCCCGGTCCGGCATAGCCTAACGCCGCCAGCCGCCGGGCCTCCGCGCCGTCCAGCGGCGGCAGGGGCCGGCCATCGACCGCCGAGACGGTGACCGGATCGCCCCCGACCGGCGTCAGGGTCCACACCGGTCCCCGGCGGGTGACCCGGATCTCCGCCTTGCCGAAGGCCGCGACGCCCGCCGCCCGCGCCGCCTCGGCCGCCCCGATCACCCTCGCCGGATCGATGGCTGTGGCCGGAGCCGCGGCGACCCGGTGCTCGCTGCGCACCTTCTCGATCGGCATCATCGTCATCAGCAGGCCGCCGCCCACCCAGAACAGCACCTGCACCCCGACGACGAGCGCCAGCCACTTGTGGACCTGGTTCGACCAGCGGATCAGTTTCACCGGGGCCTCGCTCTCTTCGTGGGGACTTCCGCGCGCTAGCACGGCGTGACGGTTCTGTCCGCTTCCGGTCATCGGGCGACGGTCTTCAGGGGTCCGCCGCCCCGGGCCGTTTCATGCCGGATCGCGGGCTTATGGCAAAAGCCGGATTCAGGCAGTATCGCTTCGGATCGGGCTCGACGTACATGTCGTCCGGAGCCGACAATGACGGATTGGGTCCGATGAAGTCCATGATAGCCGCCGCCGTTGGCCTCGCGACCGTGAGTTCGGCGTCCCCGGTTTTCGCTCAAGGATGCCCCGAAAGGCTTACGGACGAATGGGTCGCCGGACTCGGCCCTGTGGTCGCGACCCGGGAGGACCTTCGCGTCTACCGTCCTGGAAGCATGCGAATATTGGGCGCTGACGTCCTCTACGTCGTGGTCGAACCGCCCGGACGGTCCGAACCGGAAGTCAAATTCCGCCTTGATGCCAGGGTTGGCCGTTCGGGCGAATTGCCCCGATCCCTGATTCGAGCTTTCGAGAGCACCTATCCTGATGATGAGGGATGTGAGGAAGCGCCCACCTTCTCTTGCTCCGCTTATCGGGAACCCCGCAATGGTGAGGGATACCGGCTCGGCGACATCGATCTTGGCGCTATCGGACAGGGTTTTTCCGAGTTCGGCGGGCCTTGGCGGGGGGCGCAGGCCGAGTTGATGAGGCGAGAGCAGGAATCCGCCGCCCTCCTCATGCTCACCTGCACCTATTCCGTTCGTTAGGTTCAGCTGAGGCAAGTCCGCCGCCTCGGGGCCCCCTCACGCGGCCAGCGGCCAACCTTGCGGCGCGGCGCCGCGCTCAACCCGTCCGACCACCCGCTCGCCGGCGTAGACGCCGACCCGCTCCCAGCCGGGCACGCCTTCCGCGACCGCCCGCGCCCGGTCCAGCGCCGTTCGGTCGTCGCCGGCGTCCAGCACGCACAGGTCCGCGACCGCGTCTTCGGCCGTGCTGACGATGCAGTAGAAACAGTCCATGGCTCCCCCGGTCCGGCCGCCCTGAACTACCCGGACGGCGACTCGTTCCCGTGACGGCTTTCCGACACTTCGGCGAAACAGCGCAGCGCGGCGTCGCCTTGGTTCAGATGGTCGCGGCGGCTCCCGCTGGCGCTGCGCCCGGCGCGGGCCTAGAACCCCGGCATGGGAACCGTATTCGACATCCTCGTCTTCGTCGCCATCGCGGCGGTCGCCGTCACCCTCGGCTTCGGCATCCGCTCGCTCTACCAGACCGGGCCCGAGGCGCGCTCGCGCTCCAACAGGCTGATGCGCCTCCGCGTCGCCCTGCAGGCCCTCGCCGTGGTGCTGCTGGTCGTCGCCATGTGGTGGAAATCGACGCACGGAGCCTGAGCCCATGGTGGTCCTCAACCGCATCTATACCAAGACCGGCGACGGCGGCGAGACGCGCCGGGCCTCCGGCGAGCCGGGGTCCAAGACCGCCGCCCGGGTCGAGGCCTACGGCGCCGTCGACGAACTGACCGCCGTCATCGGCGTGGCCCGGCTGCATTCGGGCCAGAACGACCGCATCGACGCCATGCTCGGCCGCATCCAGAACGAACTGTTCGACCTCGGCGCCGATCTCGCCACCCCGCATGATCCGGCGCCGAAATGGGAGGCGTTGCGCGTCGTGGACAGCCAGGTCGAACGGCTGGAATCCGAGATCGACTGGATGAACGAGTGCCAGAAACCGCTCGACAGCTTCATCCTGCCCGGCGGTTCGCCCCTGTCGGCCCACCTGCATCTGGCCCGCACCGTCTGCCGCCGGGCCGAGCGCGACGCCCTGCGCGCCGTCGAGGCCGGGCGCGACCTCTCGCCCGCCGCCCTGCGCTATCTCAACCGCCTGTCCGACCACCTGTTCGTCGCCGCCCGCCGGGCCAACGCCCATGGCGCCGACGACGTCAAATGGACCCCCGGCGCGACCCGCTGAGCCCTAGCGGTTCTCCAGCGCCGCGCGCTGCCGGTCGGCCTCCGCGTCCCGCGCCGCCTTCTGCGCCCGCAGTCCGTCCTCGATCCGGATCAGTTCGCGGTTCTTGGCGTCCGAGGCCTCGGCACGCGTCTGCCCGACCGGCCGCCCGGTGATGGCCTCGATCTCGGCGATCGACAGCGGCCGGGCGCAGATCTGCTCGTCCGGATCCCACCAGCCGCCGCCGGCCATGCACCGGTCGCCCGGGGCCACGACCAGCGTCCGGTAGGCGAACACCCCGCCCAGCAGCATCGCGAAGGTCGCCAGGAAGATCACGCTCAGTCGCTTCATGGTCAGCAGGCGATGCATGTCGGTTCCATTCTGGGTCAGGCTTCGGGCAACGGCCCTGTTGACGCCGCGTTACGTTGACAGGCCGGGGCGGGCGTTCCATTCCCTGCCCCCACATTCCGGCGATCTGATGGACAGCGCAATGAAGGTACTCGTCCCCGTCAAACGGGTGATCGACTATAACGTCAAGGCCCGCGTCAAGGCGGACCAGACCGGCGTCGATCTGGCCAACGTCAAGATGAGCATGAACCCGTTCGACGAAATCGCCGTCGAGGAAGCGGTCCGGCTCAAGGAGGGCAAGGAGCATCACGCGGCCGGCACGGCCGACGAGATCGTCGTCGTCTCCATCGGCGTGACCCAGGCCCAGGAAACCATCCGCACCGCCCTGGCCATGGGCGCCGACCGCGGCCTGCTGATCCAGTCGGACGCCGACCTCGAGCCCCTCGCCGTCGCCAAACTGCTCAAGGCGGTGGTCGACGAGGAGCAGCCCGACCTCGTCCTGATGGGCAAGCAGTCGATCGACGGCGACAACAACGCCGTCGGCCAGATGCTCGCCGCCCTGCTCGACTGGCCCCAGGCCACCTTCGCCGGCAAGCTGGTGATCGGTGACGGCAAGGCGACCGTGACCCGCGAAGTGGACGGCGGTCTCCAGACCCTCGCCGCTGACCTGCCGGCCGTGGTCACCGTCGACCTGCGCCTCAACACCCCGCGCTACGCCTCCCTGCCCAACATCATGAAGGCCAAGAAGAAGGAGATCGCGGTCAAGGCGGTCGCCGACTACGGCGTCGACACGGCGCCGCGCCTGACCGTGCAGAAGGTCACCGAACCGCCGAAACGCTCCGCCGGCGTCAAGGTCACCGACGCGGCCGATCTGGTCGCCAAACTCAAGACCGCGGGGGTGCTGTAATGGCCGTTCTCGTCATCGCCGACCGCGACGGGGATACCGTCCGCGACACCACCCACAAGACCGTCACCGCCGCCTCGAAGCTGGGCGGGGATGTCGACATCCTCGTCCTCGGCCAGGGCGCGAAGGCTGCCGCCGACGCCGCGGCGAAGATCGCCGGCGTCCGCAAGGTGCTGCTGGCCGAGAGCGACGCCCTGTCGCATCAGCTGGCCGAGGCGGTCGAGGCCACGGTCCTCGGCCTCGCCGACGGCTATGACGCCATCCTCTCGCCGGCCACCACCGACGGCAAGAACGTCATGCCGCGCCTCGCCGCGAAGCTCGACATCGCTCCCATCTCCGACATCGTCGAGGTGGTCTCGGCCGACACCTTCGTGCGCCCGATCTACGCCGGCAACGCCCTGGAGACGATCCAGACCTCCGACGCCAAAAAGGTCATCACCGTCCGCCCGACCGCCTTCGACGCGGCCGGGGAGGGCGGCTCGGCCTCCGTCGAGACGGTGAAAGGCGCCGACTCCGCAAAGTCCGCCTTCGTCTCCGAGGAGATGGTCAAGTCCGACCGGCCCGAGCTCGGCGCCGCCAAGATCGTCGTCTCCGGCGGCCGCGCCCTCGGCTCGGCCGAGGAGTTCCACGCCGTCATGGACCCGCTGGCCGACAAACTGGGCGCCGCCGTGGGCGCCTCACGCGCCGCCGTCGACGCCGGCTACGCCCCCAACGACTACCAGGTCGGCCAGACCGGCAAGGTCGTCGCCCCGGGCCTCTACATCGCCATCGGCATCTCGGGCGCCATCCAGCACCTCGCCGGCATGAAGGACTCCAAGATCATCGTCGCCATCAACAAGGACGCCGACGCCCCGATCTTCCAGGTCGCCGACTTCGGCTGGGTCGCCGACTACAAGACCGCCGTGCCGGAGCTGATGAAGGCGCTGGGTTAGGTTCGATCCCGACACCGGAGACAGGGGCGCGGCGCCTTCGGGCCCGCGCCCTTTTCATTTGCGCCGGCCTCTTGACTCATTTCGACGATTAGCTAAACGTCTTACCATGAGTCAGGTTTTCAGAGCCCTCTCGGATCCGACCCGCCGCCGCGTGCTGCAACTGCTGCAAGGCGGCCCCATGAGCGCGGGCGATCTCAGCGACCGGTTCGATGTCTCGAAGCCCACCATGTCAGCCCATTTCGCGGTGCTGAAGGAGGCCGACCTCGTCCACGCCGAGAAGGCCGGCAAGTCCGTCATCTACCACCTGAAGCTCTCGGTGCTCGAGGAAGCGCTGCTGGGCTTCGTCCATTCGTTCAGCCCCGGCGCCGAGACGCCGGAGCCCAAAAAGGAGCCTGCAGCATGAAGAAGCAATTGATCGGGGATCTTGGCTGGGGCGTTGGCATCGTCATGCTGGCGCTCTGCGCGACCTGGGCGCGCGGCGAGGGCTATATCGACGGGGATACGGTCACCCGGCTGGTCCTCGGCGCGACCGGACTCATGGTCGCCTGGTTCGGCAATCGCATGCCCAAGACCATCGCGCCGAGCGCGCGCGCCCGTCAGGCCCAGCGCGTCGGCGGCTGGTCGATGGCGCTGAGCGGTCTGGTCTACGCCGGCCTGTGGGCCTTCGCCCCGGTCGATATCGCGCTGATCGCCGGCTGCGGCGCCATCATCCTCGGGATGGCGGTGACGATCGGCTATTGCCTGTCCCTGCGCGGTCGGGCGAGAGCCGCCTGACCGTCGCGGCCCGGCACGGCGGTCCGGTCGCGGACCAGGAGGCCCCGGGGTGACCGGTCTGTCCATGGACGCCACGAACACCCGTCTTACCGATCTGTAATGTTTCCGGCTTTGACGGATCGGGCCTGAGGCCTTTGTAATCCCTCCCGACCGGCGCCCCGTTCTCCACCCGGGCGCATCAGGGGGATGTTTCGATGAGACTTCAACGCCTGCGGGGCGCCAGCCTCGCCGCCCTGGCCTGCGTGGCCCTGACCGCCTGCGCCCCGACCGGCAGCACCGGCCCGACCGGCGGCGGCGACCCCGCCTCCCGCGATGACGGCGGCCGCGCCGAACTGGCCCGCGGCCTCGACGTCGCCGCCAATCCCGATCCCTTCCCCTCGACCTATCGCGGCCTGCCGCGCGAGAACATGGCCATCGTGGGCGGCACCGTCTTCGACGGGGCCGGCCGCAGGATCGACAACGGCGTGGTCATCGTCACCGACGGTCGCGTCGCGGCCGTCGGCGGGGCCTCGACTCCCATCCCCGCCGGCCACCGCCGCGTCGACGCCGCCGGGCGCTTCGTCACGCCCGGGGTGATCGACACCCACAGCCACCTCGGCGTCTATCCCTCACCCGGCGTCCAGGGCATGAGCGACGGCAACGAGGCCACCAACCCGAACACCGCCCAGGTCTGGGCCGAGCATTCGATCTGGCCCCAGGACCCCGGCTTCAACGCCGCCCGCGCCGGCGGCGTCACCACCCTCCAGATCCTGCCCGGCTCGGCCAATCTGTTCGGCGGCCGCGGCGTCACCGTCCGCAACATCCCCTCGGTGACCATGCAGGGCATGAAGATGCCCGGCGCCCCCTACGGCCTGAAGATGGCCTGCGGCGAGAACCCCAGCCGCGTCTACGGCGGCCGCAACTCCTCGCCCGCCACCGGCATGGGCAATGTCGCCGGCTACCGCGCCGCCTTCATCGCCGCCCGCGACTACAAGGCCAAGTGGGACAAGTGGCGCGAGGACGGCGAGGGCTCGCCCCCGACCCGCAACCTGCAACTGGAAACCCTCGCCGGCGTCCTCGACGGCTCGGTGCTGATCCAGAACCACTGCTACCGCGCCGACGAAATGGCGGTGATGATCGATATCGCCAAGGAGTTCGGCTACAGGATCACCGCCTTCCACCACGCCATCGAGGCCTACAAGGTCGCGCCCCTGCTGGCCCGCGAAGGCATCTGCGCCGACATGTGGACCGGCTGGTGGGGCTTCAAGATGGAGGCGCTCGACGCGGTCGAGGCCAACGCCGCCCTCGTCGACGCACCCGAGGGCTCCTGCGCCGTCATCCACTCCGACGACGCCGAACTGACCCAGCGCCTCAACCAGGAAGCCGCCGCCGCCCTCGCCGCCGGCCGCCGCATGGGCATGGACATCTCCGAGGAACGGGCCATCAGCTGGATCACCCTCAACCCGGCCCGCTCGCTCGGCATCGCCGACCAGACCGGCTCGCTCGAGGCCGGCAAGCGCGCCGACGTGGTCATCTGGAGCGCCAACCCGTTCAGCGTCTACGCCCGCGCCGACCAGGTCTTCATCGACGGCGGCCTCGCCTTCGACCGCTTCAACCCGGCCTATCAGCCGGTGTCCGACTTCGAACTCGGCCAGCCCGGCTACGGCGTCTCCGCCGCCAACGTCGCCCAGGGAGCCCGCTGATGCGCATCCGCACCCTCATCCTCGCCGCCGTCTCGGCTGCGGCCCTGGCTTCGCCCGCCCTTGCCCAGGAGCTGACCGCCATCACCGGCGGCCGCGTCCTGACCGGAACCTCCGTCATCGAGAACGGAACCGTCGTCATCCAGAACGGCCGCGTCGTCTCGGTCGGGACCGGCGCCGCCCCCTCGGGCGCCCGCGTCATCGACGCCCGCGGCAAGGTGGTCGCGCCCGGCTTCGTCGCGGTCGACTCCGGTCTCGGCGGCGGAGAGGTCTCTTCGGTCAGCGGGACCAACGACCTGCGCAACGGGGCCAACAGCATCAGCGCCTCGTTCGACGTCTCCTACGGCCTCGACCCGTGGTCCTTCACCCTGCCGGTGGCCCGCCTCGGCGGCATCACCCGCGCCATCGTCGTCCCCAACCATCCGGGCGGCGGGGGCGGCGGCCACGCCCATGACGACAGCGACTTCGCCGGCGTCGGCGACGGCGGCTACCAGTCGCCCAGCCTGTTCGCCGGTCAGGCCGCCGTCATCCACCTGGCCGAGGGGACCGACATCCTCGTCAAGCCGCGCGTGGCCATGGTCGCCCCGTTCGGCGAGGCCGGGGCCTCGGTGGCCGGCGGCGCCCGCGGGGCCCAGTTCACCCAGTTCCGGGAAACCCTGGCCGAGGTCCGTCTCTACGCCCGCAACAAGGCAGCCTACGACCGCGCCGGCCTGCGCGACCTGTCGCTGTCCCGCGCCGACCTCGAGGCCCTGATCCCGGTCGCCAACCGCTCCATGCCGCTGATCGTCACCGTGCGCCGCGCTGCCGACCTCCAGCAGGTGCTGCGCCTGGCGCGGGAAGCGGGCGTGAAGATCATCCTCGACGGGGCCGAGGAGGGCTGGCTGGTCGCCGACCAGATCGCGGCGGCCAATGTGCCGGTGCTGCTCAATCCGATCTCCAACCTGCCCGGCAATTTCGAGGTCCGGGCCGCGCGGATGCAGAACGCCGCCGTCCTCGACGCGGCCGGGGTGACCATCGCCATCAAGGGCAATGAGGGCTCGATCCACCGCGCCCGCGAGACCCGCTACAACGCCGGCAACGCCGTCTCGCACGGCCTGTCGTATGAATCGGCGATCGAGGCGATCACGGTCAACCCGGCCCGCATCTTCGGCATGGCCGGCCAGTTCGGCGAGCTGCGCCCCGGCGCCGCCGCCGATGTGGTGATCTGGTCCGGCGACCCGCTGGAGCCGCTCAGCAACGCCGAGACC
>JAAXIW010000299.1:0-401 GCA_012270135.1 Brevundimonas sp.
CGCGTCGAAGACATGTGCGACGAGGTTGACGATCTGGGCGAAGGCGGCTGCGCGGGGCGTGTCCAGAACTTCGTCGGCGCGCAGGGCGGCGAGGCGGTCGGCCTCTTTCCACGCGGGCTTTTCTGTCGTGACGCTCAAGCGAACCTCTGGAATGCGCATGGCGCCGGCCCTCATCAATGCCGACGGCGAAAAAGCGTTGCAATGGGGCGGGCGGGATTTGTCAGCCGGCGGGGCGGCCGCCTTCCTCGACCGCCATCGGCGTGACGCCCGGCGGGGGCGGCGCCGCCGGCGCGGCTTTCGGCGCCTCGAAGGTCGCCAGGCGCTCGTGGCTGGCGGCGATGTCCTCGGGCGTCGGCTGTAGCCGCCCACCGGGAGAAATGACACCGCCCGTGCGGGGCAGG
>JAAXIW010000299.1:411-9163 GCA_012270135.1 Brevundimonas sp.
CTTCAGCCTCGTCTTCAGACGCGATCTGGAGGCGCGGGCGAGCGAAGCGGGCCTCGTCGATGCGCGGCTCGCGCCCGGAATAGGCCTGACGGAAGGCCGCAGGCTCGCCGTAGACGCCCTTCCAGCGATAGAAGATATGCGCCCCGATCTGGGTCAGTTTGTTCAGCGTCGGAGCCCACCACGGATAGACATAGTTGGCGTGGTAGTGAGTGGCGGTGCCGACCTTTTCGGCGACATGGCCAGCCAACGCCCTTTCGGCGACGCGACCGGCGCGGGTCCAGGCCCAGGCGACCGGTCCCTGCGCCAGCGAACCATCGCAAGTGAAGCTGAACTGGCAGCCGGTGACGCGCTCGGCGCCCTCGTAGACCACGCCGCAGACAGAGTTGGCGTAGTTGGGATCACGGACGCGGTTCAGAATGACCTGCGCCACCGCCTCCTGGCCGTCGGTCGGCTCCAGGGCGGCCTCGTAATAGATCGCCTGGGTCAGGCAGCGGACGGCGCGGCGGCGGTCCTCGGCCGTGGCCGGCTTGAAGACGAACGGCTGGGCAACCCGCAGCAGGCCCGATACCGGCATGGCGGCGTTCAGCTTCTGGGCCTCCAGGCCGGACGCGCCGAAATCCAGCGACGGCTTGCCGCCGAGGGACAGACTCTCCCATCCGGGCGTGAGGCCGTAAAGGGCGGCGCGGCGGTCGTTGGGGTCGTGCCGCATGGCGATGGCGAGCTGCGACGGCGTCATCCGCGCCGTGATGGCTCCGAGCCCCTTGCCGGTCAGGTCTCCACCGGTCAGTAGTCGCACGACCTCGGCGCGGCGGTCGATCTCGGGACGGACAGTCGAACTGGCCGCCATGGCCACCCCGACGGCGGCACGCGCGGCGGGCGCAGCGGCGCCGAGCCGGTGAATCCTCTTCAGCCTCGCTGTCCAATTCGTCCTGGCCAAATCCAGCTCCCGCTTTCCGGCGACGGCGCCGGACACCCCTGTCATACGCCCCGAGCGAGGCGGTTTTCAGGCGGAAATTCGCTGTGCGGTCAAGCTCTGGCGTCGTCCGGGGGAAGAACCCCGCACCGGTGACCAACGATCGGACCGGGCAGTGGTCCCGTATCGCCCGATCGCCGGACGTTCAGCCTCAATCGACACGCTTGCCGGAACGCAAACCGAACCAATACGTTGCGGAATGTCGCGCACGCGCGAGCGGGGGATCAGATTGAGCGCTGTCGGGGTAGTTCGACGCATACTGGATATCGACGCGGGCGTAACGCGCCTCGCGCGGGTCCGTCCTCGCGCCTGGTGGGCGTCGGTGCTGATCGGGATCGGCAGCGCCGTGGCCATGCTGCTGATCCGCGGCGCCCTGTCGGCCTTCTACGGCGAACTGACCGGCTTCGCGATTCTCCTGCCCGCCGTCATCGTTGCGGCATTGGCCGGCGGACGCCTTGCCGGGGTGGTCGCCGTCCTCGCCTGTCTGTTCGGCGGATGGGCGCTCGTCGGCATGGACGCGATGGGAGCAGGGGTTTCCAACCGTCTGGGCGTGGTGGCTACGACCAACTTCGTCGTAGTCGGCCTGTTCTCCACCATCGTCGCCGCCTCGCTCCGCAAGGTTCTCGGCCGACTTGACGCCTCGATCGACGACCTGCGCCTGTCGGCCGAGCGGATAAGCGAAAGCGAACACCGCCTGCACCTGATCAGCGAACAGGCCCCCGTGATGCTGTGGATGAGCGACGAACAGGGGCGCTGCGTCCATCTCAATCAGGCGCTCCGGGAGTTCTGGGGCGTCACAGACTACGGCGGCGGCTTCGACTTCACCTCGGTGCTGCACGAAGACGACCGCGAGCGGGTCGCCGCCGCCAGCCGAGCGGCCATGGAACAGGCGGCGCCGCTCGAGGTGGAGGCGCGTTACCGCCGCGCCGACGGGACCTGGCGCACGCTTCACACCGAGGCTCGCCCTCGCATCGACGCCCATGGACGCAATCTCGGCATGATCGGCGTCAACGTCGACGTGACCGACGCCCGGGCCGCCGAGACCGCTCTGCGCGAGCGCGAGGGCCAGCTCCAGGCCATGGTCGACCAAGCCTCCGCCGGCATCGCCCGGGTCGGCCTCGACGGCGCCGTGCTGAGCGCCAACGCCCGCTTCGCGGAAATCCTCGGTCTGTCGCCCGACGAGGCCCTCGGCGTGACCACCGAGGCGGTCACACATCCGGAGGACGTCGCGCCGACCCGCCGCGCCTTGAAGCACGCGCTCGCGGAAGGTGGAGCCCAATTGGAGAAGCGTTACATCCGGCCGGACGGCTCGACGGTCTGGGTGGTCATCAGCATCCGCGCCCTGACCGGCGCCGACGGGACGGTGGAAGGCTATATCGCCGTCGTCGTCGATATCACCGGGGCCAAGGCCGCCGAGGCCGCCCTTCGCGAGAGCGAGGCGAGGTTCCGGCTCATGGCCGACACGGCTCCCTCCCCCGTATGGTTGACCGACGCCACAGGCGAGGTCGAGTTCGTCAACACGGCGCTCGTCGACTTCTTCGGCCGACCCGCCGAAGAGATTCTCGGCCACGTCTGGCGCGACGCGATCCACCCGGACGACGTAACGGACGTCAACGCAGCCCAGGCCGACGCGCGGCCGAAACACCTGCCCTATGGCTTCGAGGCGCGCTTCCAACGCTCCGATGGGGCTTGGCGATGGATGCGGATCGCGGTGAACCCCCGTTTCGACGCCCACGGCGTCTTCAAAGGCTATGTCGGCATGTCGTTCGACGTCACCGACACACGGGACGCCATCGATGCGCTGGCGCGTCAGGAACGCCGCCAGTCCTTTCTGCTGGCCCTGACCGACTCTCTGCGCGATCTGACTTCTTCGGACGAGATCATGGCCGAGGTGGAGCGCGCGCTCGGCTCGCATCTGAAGGCCCAGCGCGTAGGCTACGGCGAGGTCGACGAGGAGCGCCGCCAGGTCACGATGAGCCGCGACTGGACAGCCGATGTGGTCAGCGCCCATGGCCAGTTCTCGCTGGAGGATCTGGGAGCCGGGTTGATCTCCGACCTCGCGGCTGGCCAGGCCATCCGCATATCCGACGTCACCCGCGACCCCAGCACCTGCGACGCGGCGGACATGTTCAGCCGCCTCCAGACCCGCTCCCTGATGAGGGCGCCCATTATCCGCAGCGGACGCCTGCGGGCCTTCCTCTACGCCCACGATTCCCGAGTCCGGGACTGGACCGACGAAGAACTGGAACTTCTCCAGGACGTCGCCACCCGGACCTGGACCGAGATAGAGCGCACCCGGGCCGAGGCCGAGGTGCGGGAGAGCGAGGAACGCTTCCGCGCCATCGCCGACACCGCCCCCGTGCTGATCTGGGTGACCCAGCAGGACCGGACCCGCGCCTTCGTCAACCAGGCCTATGTCGCCTACAGCGGGGGCTCCTACGAAGAGGCTCGCCTGCTGGACTGGCGCGCCATCATCCATCCCGACGACCAGGACCGGGTTCTGGAAGAATCGGTCGCGGGCGAGGCCACCGGCCAGCCCTTTTCGATGGAGGCGCGATACCGGCGCCACGACGGCGAATACCGCTGGCTGAAGTCCTTCTCCCGCCCGAGATTCGGCGCGAACGGCGAGGTCGTCGGTTTCGTGGGCGTGGCCTTCGACGTCACCGAACCCAAGCAGGCCGAGGACGATCTGAAGCGCATCAACGAACTGCTGGAGGAACGCGTTGGCGAGGCTTTGGCGGAGAAGGCCAAGGCCGAGGCGGACCTGATGCACGCCCAACGGATGGAGGCGGTCGGGCGTCTCACCGGCGGGGTCGCGCACGACTTCAACAATCTTCTGACGGTCGTGATCGGCGCCCTCGACATGATGCTGAGATCGCCGGACGACGTAACCCGTCAGAAGAAGCTGGGCGAAGCGGCGCTGTCGGCGGCCCGGCGCGGCGAGCGCCTCACCCACCAGTTGCTGGCCTTCTCACGCCGGCAGGCGCTCCGGCCCGAACCCACCGACCTGAACGGCCTGATCCGCGAAAGCGACCCCCTGCTCCGCCGCGCCCTCGGCGAGGCGATCGAGTTCAAGCTCAAGCTGCGGCGCGGCGGAGCCCGGGTCAGCGTCGATCCGGCCCAGTTCGAGGCCGCCCTGCTGAACCTCGTGGTCAACGCCCGAGACGCCCTCGGTGACCGCGGCAAGGTCACAGTCCAGACCCTCACCTGCACGGTCCAGTCCGGCGAGATCGCCGAACTTGCCCCCGGCGACTATGTCTGCGTCACGGTCTCCGACAACGGCAGCGGCATGAGCCCAGACGTGATCGAGCGGGTGTTCGAGCCGTTCTTCACGACCAAGCCGGTCGGCAGGGGGACTGGCCTCGGCCTCAGCCAGGTCTATGGTTTCGCGCGCCAAAGCGGCGGCGGGGTCCGGATTTCTTCGACCGTCGGTCGGGGCACCGAGGTGCGCCTCTACTTGCCGCCATTGGGCGCGGCGCAGGAGGTCGAGCCGGCCGCGCCGGCCCCCGCGCTCCGCGCCCTGGCCGCCGGCCATCGCCTGCTGCTGGTCGAAGACGATCCGGGGGTGGCCTCGGTGGCCCAGGAACTTCTCGAGAGCCTGGGCCTCCAGGTCCGGTCAGCCGAGAACGCGTCGCAAGCGCTGGACCTGCTCCACGAGCAGCGATTCGACATCATGCTGACGGACGTGGTCATGCCCGGCGGCATGACGGGCATCGAGCTGGCTCGCGAATGCGCCGGCAAATGGCCCTCGATGAAGATCGTTCTCACTTCGGGCTATGCGGGCGACGATGTCGACGCGGCCTTGGCGGATGCGCCGTGGCCGTTTGTCAGAAAGCCCTATTCGGGTGAACAACTGGCCGCCGTGCTGGGCGACCTGCCGGCCGGAAAAGGTGAAGCAGGTTAGCGCTGGCGCGCCTTGCGGGCGGCGTAGCGAGCGTCGCGCGCGGCCTTCTGCTCTTCCTTGGTGAGTTGCTTGCGCTCCTTGCGGGCGGCGCGCTTCTCGGCATCGATCGCTTCCTGGGCCTCGCGTTCGGCGGCCAGGCGGGCGGCCTCGGCCTCGGCCTTCTGGCGACGGACCTCGGCCTTCTCCAGTTCGCGCTGCTGGCGCAGCGCTTCCTTCTCGGCCTCGCGCTTCGCCTGGAGCTTGTCGAACTCGGGGTCGGGGACGGCGGGCTTGGGCTTGAAGCGGGCGAGCAGGGCTTTCTTGGCCTCCTGCTGGGCGGTCAGGCGATCGGCGAAGCCGGTTTGTTTCAGATCTCTCATGCGAGCGGTCGTCGATGTCCTTGATTGTTTTTCGGGCGCGGAAACGGCGCGGCGAGCGGCGCTCAGCCAACGCCGGGTGGCCTAAGCCCATATGGGGGCGGAAATCAAGGTTGCGAGGCGGAAGGGGCCATCCCGCCTCGCATTCGAGTCCGCGACTGTGTCAGTTGGGCTTCTCGGCCTGTCCGACCGCCGTCCCCGCCGCGCCGCCAACGGCGGCGCCGACCGGTCCGGCCACAACGGCGCCGGCGATCGCGCCGGTGGCGGCCTTCTGCTCGATGGTCTGGCCGCACGCGGCGAGGCTGGACGCGGCAAGCGCCGAGGCGAGTACCAGTGCGATACGTTTCATGGCGGGCTCCTGTTCTGGTGGAGCGAGAACGCGATCACGGCCAAGGTGTTCCGCCCCCCGCACCCCCAGATGAGCAAGCGCGGCTGTACCGTTCAAAGACAACACTTTCCCGGTTTTGAGATCGTCTCACGCGCGATACCGGCCCGACCCGGTTGAAGCGACGTCGTTGATTACAGTATTGTCGCCGTTCACTTGCCGTCTATACAGGGTGCGTCAATCCGCCACCTGAAGCCATACCGGCGGTGCACACATCTATGTTGCAGCGCCCACCAATCTTGCGAATCAACCACATTGCCGCCATAAACGGCTGGCTTAAGGCGCGTCCCCGACAGTCGGCCCGTTCGCCGACCGTCGATCTGCCGCAGCCGGGCCGCGACCGATGGGTCGCCCCCGCCGCGAGACTACCCGGGGGCGGCGCTGCGCCCTGCTGAACAGGACTGAGCCTTTGTCGAAGCCCTCGCATTCGCGTGCGATCTCTCCTGCCGAGCGCAAGGCCCAGATTCGGCCGGGCGTGGCGGCGGCGACGTTCGGCGCGATGGTGGGACTGGCGATCGGCTGCGCCTGGCTCGGCGGTGCCGCGGCGAAGGCGACGACCGTTCGGGCCCAGGCGGAGCGTATCGAAAGCGCGACCGCCGCCGGGTTCACCGAAGAGGCGCTGGCCGCCGCCGCGGGCGGGCTCGACGAAAGCGCCCTCGCCATCGCGCGCCGGCATGATCCCTACACTGTCGCAGGCTCGGCGCAGCGCGATCGGCAGGCCGCCCTGCTCACCGCCCGCCTTGAGCAATTGCGCGGACAGTCGGCCGATAGCGGCCTGCGCCAGGTCAGCCTGACCGGCCCGCTCGCGGCCCAGCCTTTCCGCCTCGGCGGCGCCCTGGACGCCTCACGCGATCTAGAGTGTCTGACTCAGGCCGCCTATTACGAAGCCCGCGGCGAGGGCCGCGACGGCATGAGGGCCGTGGCCCAGGTGGTGCTCAACCGCGTTCGCCACCGGGCCTTCCCGAACAGCGTTTGCGGCGTGGTCTTCCAGGGCGCCGGGCGACGCACCGGCTGCCAATTCAGCTTCACCTGCGACGGTTCGATGCGCGGTCGCGTCAACCGCGCCGCCTGGAACCGGGCCCGCGATGTCGCCTCCAGCGCCCTGTCCGGCGCGGTCGAGGCCCGGGTCGGCAACGCCACCCATTTCCACACCACCGGCGTCTCGCCCCGCTGGCGCCACTCGCTGGTGCGGGTCAGCCAAGTCGGCGACCACCTGTTCTACCGCTTCGGCGGGCGTTCGGGCTCCGGCTCCGCCTTCACCTACGCCGCCCGTCCGTCGACGGAGGCGGACACGCCGCATCTGGTCCAGGCCAGCCTCGATCCGTCGGGCGCGGTGCGCGACGCCGGCGCCATCGCCTACAACCTCCTGCTGGCCCAAGAAGGCCGCACGCCGCCCGCTCCGGCCGAGCCTGCTGCGGCGACGCCCGCTCCGGCCTCGCAGCCCACGCAGCCCGTGGCGGCTCCGGCTCCGGCCGCCAAGACCCCCACTCCGGTCGCTGCGGCCCCGGCTCCCGCGTCGGCTGCGGCTACGCCCACGGCGTGAGCCTCCGGCGGAGTTCTCAACCGCGCTGCTCCTGAACCATCCAGTGGATCAGCGGACCACCCTGAATCGCACCGAACGTGGCCGGTGCCCGCTCGTCCGCACGGGGGGCGTCAGCAGGAGCGGGCGTTTGAGGGGCCAAGCCGGCGCGCGCCATCAGCGGTCCTGCTGGTAGCCCACATTGTGAGTGTTCTGTTTGAGGTTCCCGAACCGGCCCTGCTGGGCGGTGTTGATCCCCGCGTCGCCGGGCTGTCCATCATGCACGTCGGTCCGCTGGTCGCGCCGATCTCGGTTTTCACCCTCGACGTCGGCCTTCTGGCCCGCAAAGCTCTGTTGTTTTGGCGGAATCTTCGGCGCCTTGGTCATCGTCTCGCTCCTTGAACGCTTCGTGTTCAGGAAACGGAATCCGGCCCCGGCTGTTCCTTACAGCCGCGCTTTCAGATGGCGTCCAGGCCGATGTCCAGCGACGGCGCCGAATGGGTCAAGGCGCCGACGGAGATGACGTCGACACCAGTCTCCGCGATGGCCCGAACCGTCTCGAGCGAGACCCCGCCCGACGCCTCCAGCACCGGCCGACCGGCCGATGAGCCCTTCACCCGCCCCACCGCCTCGCGCAGCATGTCGAGGCTGAAATTGTCGAGCATGACGACATCGGGCCGTTCGGCCAGCGCCTCGTCGAGCTGCTCCAGGCCGTCGATCTCGATCTCGACCTTGACCAGATGACCCGCCATGGCGCGGGCCCGCCGGATGGCTTCGCCGACCCCGCCGCAGACGGCGACATGGTTGTCCTTGATCAGGATGGCGTCATCCAGGCCAAAGCGGTGATTGACCCCGCCGCCGCAGGCCACGGCGTGCTTCTCCAGCGCGCGCAGGCCGGGCGTGGTCTTGCGGGTGTCGGCGATGCGCGCGCCCGCACCGTCGACGGCGTCGACATAGGCGCGCGTCAGGGTCGCCACCCCGCACAGCCGGCCCAGCAGGTTCAACGCCGTGCGCTCGGCGGCGAGAAAAGCGCGAGCGTCGGCTTCGGCCTCGACCAGCACGGCCCCGGCCTCGAAGGCCTCGCCGTCGCGCAGCCTCACCGCGATCGTCGCCGCCGGGTCCATGACCCGCAGCGCCGCGCGCACGCAGTCGACACCGGCCAGAACGCCCGGCCGTCGGGCCGCGAAAACCGCCTTCATCCGCGCCCCTTCGGGGATGCAGGCCTGACCGGTCAGGTCGCCGGCGCGGCCGAGGTCCTCGGCCAAGGCCATCCGCACCACCGGTTCGATCAGCAGGTCGGGCAGGCTCCGGATCATCGTCGTCTCGCTCATTCGGCCATTTCCGGAACAGGGGTGCGCAGGCGGGTGTGCCGCGCCTCCGCGGCCGAAGCCGTGAAGTCGCTGCGCCAATGCCCACCCCGGCTCTCGCGTCGCGCCAGGGCCGCCTCGACGATCAGCCGCGCCGCGACAAGAGGCAGGGCTCCCGGCGCGACCGCTTCCAGGCCGTCTATCACCGTCAGGGCGCGGGTCAGTCCCGCCGCGCTGCGCACCACGCCGGCCTCGGCGCTCATCGTCCGGCGCAGGCGCGTCAGTTCGTCCGGCGCGAGGTCCGGCGC
>JAAXIW010000060.1 GCA_012270135.1 Brevundimonas sp.
CCAGCGCTGGTGCGGCTACCCTCTCGGCGGCGTTCGGGTCGCCGCCGTGGAGCGGGTTTCTGTTCGGCGTGAAACGGTGGCTGATCTAGTACTGGGCCGAGGCGATCACCGCCGCCGAGCGCGCCGCCTCGGCCGCACGCGAGGCCTATGATGTGGCGGCCATGCTGCTCACCTCCGCCCGGGAGGCGGCGGCGGAGAGACTGACCTCGGCCGTGATGGGCGAACTGGGGCCGCTGAAGCTGGACCGGGCCCGATTTCGGGTGGCGTTCGAGCCGGTCGGGGGCGGCCGGCGCGGGCCGCTGGGTGTCGAGACCGTGCGATTCGAGATCGCCACCAACGCCGGCACGGATTTCGGGCCGCTGGACGCCATCGCCTCGGGCGGGGAGCTGGCCCGTTTCGCCCTCGCCATGAAGGCCGCCCTGGCGGGGCGCGAGGGCCAGCGCCAGCCCGTGATGATCTTCGACGAGGTCGATCAGGGCGTCGGTGGCGCCGTGGCCTCGGCGGTGGGCGCGCGCCTCCAGCGGCTGGCGCATGGCGCGCAGGGGCTGGTGGTGACCCCCAGCCCGCAGGTGGCGGCCCGGGGCCACGCCCACTGGAAGGTGCGCAAGGCCGACGGCGGCGGCATGACCACGACCACCGTCGACGCGCTCGATGAGGTCAGCCGCCGGGAAGAGATCGCCCGCATGCTGTCCGGCGCAGAAATTACCGACGAGGCGCGGGCGGCGGCGCGGGCGCTGATCGGCTAGGCCCCCAGAATCCAGCCTTCTTCCTGCTCGACCCGGGCAATCAGGCCCTCGTCCGCGCTCTTGGGCGGGGCGAAGGCGTTCGACAGGGCGCCGGTCTCATCCAACTTCGCCAGCGCCTCGGCGGTCGCCCGGACCTGGGCCTGATCCTTGAACTCGCCGGGATTGGGTTTGCCGTCGAACATTGATGGCCAGACCTCGACGACCAGCGCCGACAACGGCTCGACATCGGCGGCGTCCAGCGCCCGCCAGCCGGTGCCGAACGGCCACACCGCGCCGGAGGGTCCGAGCTTCTCCAGCAGGCGGCGCACGGCCGGTATGCCGACGAGGGGCTGGCCGCCGACCGCGCCGGCGCCGTGCATCTGCCAGACGCTCTTGGGCTGAAGCTTGCCCTTGCGGACGACGTTTTCGGTTGCGCGGAATTCCGGGATGTCGGCGCCCGACCCGGCCGGAGGCTTGGTCGTGGTCAGCCAGCGCTGGGCCTGTTTGGCCGGCGCGCCCCACATCGGCCAGGCGTTGTCGGTCATCAGGCGGTTGATCTTGGCGGCCACCTGATAGCGGTTGTTGGTGTTGTCCGGCTTGTCGACGACGTTGGCGGCGATGAATTTCCACATGGCCTGCCACGGCGTTCCGGCCAGCTTCAGGCGCTCGGCCGTGCCCGCCGGATAGCCGAAGTTGAAGTCGAAGCCGACCAGCACCCGGTCGCCCCGCTTGCGATGGTCCGCCAGCAGGGAAGCGAGCAGGGCCTCGCCTTCCGCCCGCGTCGCGACGTTGTGCGTCTCCGTGTAGAGCCGGAAGCGCACATCGCGCTTCGCCACCCCGATCCACACTGACTGGGCGCCAAGCTTCGTGCCCGCGGCGGCGGGCCAGTCGGCGATGATGTAGGCGTCGAACAGACGGGCCACAGGGGCGCTCCGGGTTACTCGGTCGAAAGGGATGAAGGCTTCTAGCGTTCCGTTGGCGGGGGCGGAAGGGCGAGGCTCAGCCTTTCAGCAGCGCCTCAAGATGCGACAGCCAGCGGCGGCCCAGACGCAAGGCCTCGCCGGGCGAACTGGTCTGGACCGCGAGGGTCGCATCCCAAAGCGCCAGCTCGAATTCCGGATGGCGGGCGTCGGCGAACATCAGTCGCAGCACGACCTGTTCCGCATCTGGCGCGAGAATGTCGAGCGACTTGCGGGTCTCTCCGCGGCGGACGCGCGCCACCACATGGCCGTCGACGATGATCTCGCCGCCGTCGATTTCCTCGAATGCGTAGACGAGGCCGCTGGCGCCGCGGTTCCACAGCACGGCGATCTGGGCGCCGTCGAAATCGAGCCCCGCCGCCCGTCCCTCAGCCGGCGAGAGGGCCTCGGCCTCGGGGACGACGCCGAGGGACTTCAGCAGCGCCCGCCGCATCCGGCGCACGGGCTCCATCCACCAGGCCAGGACAAGGGCGGCCGTAGTCAACGCCGCCGCCGCCAGCGCCACGAGCAGGATGACCCGAAGCGCCTCGGCCATGGTCAGTCTTCCAGCTCGATCACGACAGGAACGTGATCGGAAGGCTTGTCCATGTCGCGGGCCTCGCGATGCGTTTCGATCGCCCGGAACCGGTCCGCGGCCTGTGGCGACAGCAGATGAAAGTCGATCCGGATGCCGTGGTCGCGCTGCCAGGCGCCCGCTTGATAGTCCCAGAAGGTATAGGATCCCGGGGGCTGCCCACCCAGATCCCCTGCGTCGGCCAGCCCCAGATGCCGCAACGCCCGGAAGGCGGCCTGGCTCTCGGGCTGGAACAGGGCGTCGCCGACCCAGGCCGCGGGGTTCCTCGCGTCTTCGGGCGTGGGGATGACGTTGTAGTCGCCGCAGAGCGTGAAGGGCTCTTCCAGCGCCACCAGGTCTCGAGCATGGGCGTAAAGGCGGTCGAACCAGGCCAGCTTGTATGCGAATTTCTCGGTGCCGAGTGGGTTGCCGTTGGGCAGATAGATACAACCGACCCGGACCGGTCGCGCGGTCTCTACGACCGCTTCGATGTAGCGGGACTGTTCGGCGTCGGTCTCGTAACCGGAAGCGTCCACGCCGGGCAGGCCGCGCCGGACGTCCGACAGCGGGTGTTTCGAAAGAATGGCAACGCCGTTGTAGCTCTTCTGGCCGTGCGTCTCGACGTTATATCCAAGGCTTTCGAAGGCCTCGCGCGGGAATTTCTCGTCCACGCATTTGATTTCCTGAAGGCAGGCCACGTCCGGATTGGCCGCTTCCAGCCAGGCCAGCACGGTTGGCAGGCGGGCGTTGACTGAGTTCACGTTCCAGGTGGCGATGCGCATCGGTCATGATTACGGCGCGTCGGGGGCGTCTGTGAAGCGCCGATCGCCCAAACAAAAAACGCCCCGGCATGGAGCCGGGGCGTCGTTGTCAGTCTTCTGAACGGACTACTGTTCGCTGGTCGCCGGAGCAGCCGCGGTCAGGGTGCAGCCGCCGGCGATGGTGGCGGCCTCGATGCAGTTGTGCACCCGTTGGGCGGTGAAGGTCGTTCCGACGCGCGCGAAGAAACCGTTGCCTGCGCCGCATTTCACTTCATAGACGGTCAGCCCTTGGGCGTCGCGTCCCACACGGCGGGCCTGCTGCACGTCGCAGTCAGCGGCGTCGGTCCCGGCCAGAATGGTCTTCCAAGCTCCTTGGGTCTCGGCGGCGGTAGAATAGCGGCAGGCCTCCTGCTCGAGAGCCAGGTCCCAGCAAGGCGTGGCCTTCCAGCTGCCCTCGGCCTTCTCCAGCCAGTAGCCGTCGCGGTCGGCGCAACCGATCTCGAAGATGATGTTGCCTGCGGTGCTCTTGCCGATGGCGGCGCCTTGATCGACCGTGCAGTCGATGCTGGCGGCGCGTGCGTAGGCCGACAGAACCGGAACCGGGTCCAGATTGACCGGCAGGGTGCATTGTTGTCCGACGTCGGCCGTGGGGTCACGCAGGCGGCTGGTCTCGGCCTGACCAGCCAGCTCGAGGCAGTTGAAGGTCTGCGGCGGGGTCGAGCTGACCGCGAGATAGCCCGGCCCTTCGGCGCAGACCGCTTCATAGGTGGAGTGCTGCTCGGCGGTGCCGCCCAGCAGGGTTGCTTCCGAAACCTGGCAGGCGACGCCGGCGGCGGTCAGAACGGCTTGGGCGGCGGCCCTGTTCTCTTCCGGGGTGGCGGCGGCCTTCGCGGCGGCTTCTTCCTGTTCGCGCTCCTGATTCCGGCGGTCCCGGCGCTCGCGGGCGCCGTCGCTTATCCGGCCCGGCAGTACGCGGTCGCCGCGGACGTTCCCGCTGGCGCGATCCGACGTTTCGGTATCTCCCCGGTCTTCCTGAGCGAGGACCGGCTGGGCCGAAAGAAGCGCCAGGGCCATGACGCCGCCGATCAGCGCGAGCAACTTTTTGTGGAACACGGTGAAACTCCGGGTGGGAAATCGTCGCGGAAACCCTTGGCGGTCGCTTGTGGCAGGGTCAAGGCGCCAGATCGGGGGCTCTGGACGGGCCTCGCGGCTTCGGCCTATTCTCCCCTAAGTTTCGTTTGGAGACTGACTTGGCGGATGGACTGGCATTGACGGACCCGGAGTCGGCGGCGCGCGAGGAGCGCGGCCTGAGCTTCCCGTTCGGGCCGCCTCCAGGGCCGGGCGAGGCCATCGAGGTCGGCGCGGGCGTGCTTTGGATGCGTCTGGCGATGCCGATCGCCCTCAACCACATCAATGTCTACGCGATCCGGGACGGCGACGGCTGGGCTCTCGTCGACACCGGCCTGAATCTGCCCGGCAGCCGGGACGAATGGAATCTCCTGCTGGCGGGGCCGCTGGGCGGCGCGACCGTGACCCGCGTCATCTGCACCCACATGCATCCGGACCACATCGGACTGTCGGGCTGGCTGTGCGAGCGCTTCAGCGCGCCGCTGGTGATGACCAGGCTCGAATACGTCACCGCCCGGATGCTGATCGCCGATACCGGCCGGCAGGCGCCCGAGACCGGGGCGGACTTCTACCGCGCGGCCGGCTGGGACTCCGTTCAGCTGGAAGGCTACCGCACCGGCTACGGCCAGTTCGGCAAGATGGTCTCGCCGATGCCTGCCGGCTTCGTCCGCATGCGCGAGGGCGACCGGCTGTCGATCGGGGGGCAGGAATGGCAGGTCGTCGTGGGCGAGGGTCACAGCCCCGAGCATGCCTGCCTGTGGAGGAGGGGCGACGGGATTGTGCTGGGCGGCGACCAGATACTTCCGAAGATATCATCGAACGTGTCGATCTGGCCGACCGAGCCGCACGCCGACCCGCTTGGAGACTGGCTGGAGTCCCTGGGCCGGATGAAGACGGTGTTTCCGGGCGATGTGCTGGTTCTGCCGTCGCACGGCGAACCATTCCGGGGCGTCCGGACCCGGCTGGACGCGCTGATCCGCGGCCACCACACTGCCTTGAAGCGGCTGGAGCGGGCCTTGCGCACGCCAGCCCGCGCCGTCGATGTCTTTCCGGCCTTGTTCGCGCGCCCGGTAGGCGACGGCGTGCGGGGCATGGCCACCGGCGAGAGTTTGGCCCATCTCAACTACCTGCTCCACCGTGGACGTGCGGCGCGCACCCGCGATGCCGACGGCGTGGACTGGTGGATTGCAACAGGACAAGGAATGGCGGCGTGACGGAACACATCAGGACAGAGCTCGCGGACGGCGTGCTGACCGTGACTCTGGCGCGACCGGAGAAGAAGAACGCCATCACCCAGGCGATGTACGCGGCGCTTGCGGATGCGACCGAGCGGGCCCGGACCGACGACAGCGTCCGGGTCCTGTCGTTCCGCAGCGAGGGCGACAGCTTTTCGGCCGGCAACGACATCGCCGACTTCATCGCCCTGGGGTCGCAAGGCCAGCAGCCGGTCGACATGTCGGTGTTCCGCTTCCTCAAGGCCTTGGCTGATCTGGACAAGCCGGCGGTCGCGGCCGTACGCGGTCGCGCGGTCGGCATCGGCCTGACCCTTCTGCTCCACTGCGACATGGTGGTGGTGGCCGAGGACGCGCTGTTGTCGGCACCCTTCGTCAATCTCGCGCTCGCGCCAGAGGCGGCCTCCTCGATGTTGTTGCCGGCGGCGATCGGTCACCGCCGGGCGTTCGAGATGTTCGCGCTGGGCGAGCCGATCGATGGCCGGACGGCCCTGGCCTGGGGGCTCGCCAATCGCGCGGTCCCGGCCGACCAGGTTGATGCGACGGCCGCGAACCTCGCGATGAAACTGACCGCCCGCGCGCCCAACTCGATCCGCAAGACCAAGCGCCTGATGCGCGACGCGGAATCCCTTTGGGCGGTGATGCAGCGGGAAGGCGAAGCCTTCGGCAGCCAGATGTCCAGCCCGGAGGCGATGGAAGCCTTTATGGCCTTCAGCCAAAAGCGCGCGCCCGACTTCTCCAAGGCCGGCTGATAAATTCCATTGCGTCGGCGGCGCGCGGCCCTTAGGTGCGCGCGCCCATGTCCGCCACGCTCATCCCTTCCGCAGTTCCGCAGATCGATGTGGAAACCGCCGACGACGCCGCCGCCGTCGAAGCGCTGGTGCTGGCTGCCTTCGGTCCGGGACGATTCGCCAAGACCGCCGAACGCCTGCGCGAGCGGACTTCGGTCGCTGCCGGGTTCGTGGCGCGGGAGGAAGGCGGGTTGCTGGGTTGCGTGCGGCTGTGGTCGATCACAATCGGCGGGGCGCCGGCCCTGTTCCTCGGCCCGATCGCGGTCGCTGCGGACAACCGGCGGGCTGGCCTCGGGGCCGAACTGGTGCAGGCCTGTCTCGCCCACGCTACGCTCGCGGGGCAGGGCGTTCTGCTGGTCGGCGACGCCCCCTATTTCGGCCGCTTCGGCTTTGTCGTCGCCCCGGACGTCCGCCTGACCGGACCGGTCGATCCGCGCCGGGTGCTCTGGCGCGGTGAGGATCTGCCCGCCGGACGCGTCCTGCCGGCCTGAGACGCTTTGGCGGGAAAGGCATTGCCAGCGCCGCCGGGCGCCTTAAGTCTGCGCCCATGTCCGTCCCCGACAGCAAGACCGGACTCGCCGCCGTGGCCGAGGCGGCGTCCCAGGCGCCGGCTCGAAGCTTGCCGCCGGTCCATCTCTGGAACCCGACCCACTGCGGTGATATCGACATCGTTATTCGGCGTGACGGCCTCTGGTTGCACGAAAATTCGCCGATCGGCCGGCCTGAACTGGTCCGCCTGTTCTCCACCGTCCTGCGCAAGGATCCCGACGGTTACTGCCTGGTCACACCTGTCGAGAAGCTGACGATCCGGGTCGAGGATCTGCCATTCCGCGCGGTCGCCGTGGAGGAAACCGGCGAGACGCTGACGTTTACCACAGACGTAGGTGATACGGTCGAGGCTGGGCTCGAACATCCCATCCGGGTGGACACCGACCCGGACACCGGCGAGCCCTCTCCCGCCCTGCATGTCCGCGGGGATCTGTGGGCGCGAATCGTCCGGCCGGTGTTCTACGAACTGGTCGAGCGGGGGGCCGTCGAAGGCGGCCGGCTGGTGATCCGGTCCGGCGGCGAGGCCTTCTCCCTCGGCTTGGTCGGAGTCCGGGACGCATGAGCCTGGTCTCTCTCCGTGAAAGGCTGATCGAGCGCCTCGCCCCGACCTCGGCCTGGCGACCGAATAGCTTGCCGGCCCGCTCCGATTTCGATCTCAATCCCGAAGCGCCACGCCCGGGACGGAGGCTGCGTCCCGCCGCTGTGCTGGTCCCGATCATAGCCCGGCCAGAAGGCGCGACCGCGTTGATGACCCGACGCTCCGACAGTCTCGCTAGCCATACCGGCCAGATCGCGTTCCCCGGCGGTCGTCTCGACCCCGGCGACACCGACCTCGAGGCGGCGCTCCGCGAGGCGTGGGCGGAGGTGGCGTTGGATCCCGCCGCCGTTGAGGTGCTAGGTGTCGGCGACGGCTACGAGACCGTCACGGGTTTCCTGGTCACGCCGGTTGTGGGCTGGCTCAAAGAGCCGCCTGAGGTGTCGCCGTCTCCGGACGAGGTGGCCGAGGTGTTCGAGGCGCCTTGGGATTTCCTGATGGACCCCGCCAACCATCGCCGCGACTTCTATGATCCGGAGGCGGGGCCTCGGCGCTGGTTCTGGGCCATGCCGTGGCGCGAGCGCTATATCTGGGGCGCCACCGCGGCCATCGTGCGGGCCCTTCGCGCCCGGCTCTACGGCGACGAAGCCGAGTCCGCCACCGCCGTCGACGAGGACGCGGCTTGACCGCCCGCCTGTCCGATCAGCGTTGGCTGACAGCGTCCTCGACCCGGGCGGTCATGGCCGCGCTGGAGGTCGCCGGGGGCTCTGACTGCGCCCGGTTCGTGGGCGGTTGTGTGCGCAACGCCCTGATCGGCCAGCCGGTCGCGGATATAGACATCGCCACCACCATGACGCCGGAAGACGTGGTTTGCGCTATACGCGCCGCCGGTCTCAAGGCCGTTCCGACCGGCATCGCGCACGGCACGGTCACCGCTGTCGCCGAGCGTACGCCATTCGAGATCACCACCCTGCGCCGCGACGTCTCGACCGATGGCCGCAACGCCACCGTGGCCTTCACCGACAACTGGGCCGAGGATGCGGCCCGCCGGGACTTCCGCTTGAACGCCCTCTATGCCGATGTGGGCGGTCAGGTTCTCGATCCCACCGGCGAGGGTGTGGACGACGCATTGGCGGGACGGATCGTCTTCGTCGGTGACCCGGAAACCCGGATCCGGGAAGATTTCCTGCGCATCCTGCGGTTCTTCCGCTTTCACGCCTGGTACGGGCGGGGCGAGCCGGACGCGGCGGCGCTGGCCGCCTGCCGCTCGCTGGCGTCCGGGATGACGAGACTGTCCGCCGAGCGAATCTCCAGCGAGTTGATGAAGCTGCTGTCGGCGGCCGATCCGCGCCCCGCTGTGGCGGCCATGGCCGAGACCGGCGTCCTGGCGAAGGTCCTGCCGGAGGCGGAACTGACGCCGCCGTTCGGGGCGGCGGTTGAGCAGGGCGGAGACGCCCTCGCCCGATTGATGATGTTGCTCCCTCCCGACGAGACAGCGGTCCGGGACGCAGCCTCCCGTCTCCGGTTCCCAAACGCCGTTCGCGACCGGCTGACCTTCGCGGCTTTGGCCTTTCCGCCCGTCCGTCTCTCAATGAGCGATCGCGAAGGGCGGGCGGCGCTCTACCGGCATGGCCGGCAGGCGGTGTCGGACGCGGTGCGGCGTCGCTGGGCGGAGACTCCCGATCAGGGTGATGACGCCCGACGCCTGCTGTCTCTCGCGGAG
This sequence comes from Brevundimonas sp., assembly GCA_012270135.1. Classification (GTDB taxonomy): domain Bacteria; phylum Pseudomonadota; class Alphaproteobacteria; order Caulobacterales; family Caulobacteraceae; genus Brevundimonas. Next base: position 8,978 of record JAAXIW010000060.1, read on the forward strand.
GGTTGGACCCGTCCGCCGCTGCCTGTTGGCGGGCGCGAGGTCGCCCGGCTGGGAGTCGACCCCGGACCGGAGAACGGTCGAATGCTCACGGCGTTCGAGGACTCTTGGGTCTCCGATGTCTGCGCCGCCGAAGGCGAAGACGAGCGGCTCG
>JAAXIW010000331.1 GCA_012270135.1 Brevundimonas sp.
ACGACCCGCCCCCCGGCGGCAGCGAAGCCGCGCCGCGGCGGATCCCCGGCAGGACGATCTGGATGGACCGCGCCGCGCCCTGGGGGTTCGGCTGCAGGGCCGCTTCCGTCAGCCAGCGCGGCGTCTTCTCGCCCGGCATGGCGGCCACGACGACCAGATGGATGGCGCCCAGCAGCACCAGCGCCCGGCCTGCCCCGACGAACACGCCTATGAACCGGTCGACGCCGCCCAGCTGCGGATGCGCCTGCGCCCGTTTCGACAGGACGGAGCCGAAGATGCGGATGCCGAACTCGACCCGCAGGAAGGCCGCCACCGCCGCGACTAGCGTCCCCGCCCAGTCCGGATCGAGCAGCGCCCGACCGATCGGCGCGCTCACCGGCAGCGCCACCAGGGCGATGAACGCCGCCAGGACGAAGCTCAGCAGGGTGATGATCTCGCGCGTGCCGCCCCGCACCCAGCCGGCGGCGGCCGAGCCCAGGATGATCAGAATGGCGACGATGTCGAAACCGGTCATTGGGGCTCGAGAAGCGGGCGTTGCGTCATCAGTAGCGGTTTTGCGAGATTCGTTCGACCGCTTCGGTCAGCCGGCTCACCGCCGTCACCTTCACGCCCTTGTCCTTCACCGTCAGCGGCGGCGACAGGGCCTGGTCGAAGCCCAGCTTCTGCGCCTCCCTGAGCCGCGCTTCGGCCCGGCCGACGGCGCGAATCTCCCCCGACAGGCTGATCTCGCCGAACACCACGCAGCCCTGCGGCAGGGGCGTATCGGTCGCCGAACTGACCAGCGCCGCCGCCGCCGCCAGATCGGCCGCCGGCTCGTTGACGCGCAGGCCGCCCGCCACGTTCAGATAGACATCCTGATCGCCGAAGCCGAAGCCGCAGCGCGCCTCCAGCACCGCCAGCACCATGGCCAGCCGCCCGGTGTCCCAGCCGACCACCGCCCGGCGCGGCGTGCCATAGGCCGACTTCGAGACCAGAGCCTGCACCTCGACCAACACCGGCCGCGACCCCTCGATGCCGGCGAACACCGCCGCGCCCGGCGCCCGGTCCTTGCCCTCGCCGAGGAACAGGGCTGACGGATTGGCCACCTCGCGCAGGCCCGCATCGCTCATCTCGAACACGCCGATCTCGTCGGTCGCGCCGAAGCGGTTCTTGCCCGCCCGCAGGATGCGGAACGGATAGCCGCGCTCGCCCTCGAAGCTGAGCACCGCGTCGACCATGTGTTCGACCACACGCGGCCCGGCCACCTGACCGTCCTTGGTCACATGCCCGACCAGCACCACGGCCACGCCCTGCGACTTGGCCAGCCGCACCATCTCGCCGGCGCAGGCCCGCACCTGGGTCACCGAGCCCGGCCCCGCCTCATGCGCGTCCGACCACAGGGTCTGGATCGAATCGACGATGACGATGTCGAACCGCTCGCGCTTCAGCGTGCCGAGAATCTCCCGCAGCGCCGTGGCCGAGGCCAGCTCGACCGGGGCCTTTTCCAGCCCCATCCGCTTCGCCCGCGCCCGGATCTGCTCGACCGCCTCCTCGCCCGAGATATAGGCCACGCGCCGCCCGGACATCGCGGCCCGGCCGGCCACGTCCAGCAGCAGGGTCGACTTGCCCACCCCCGGATCGCCGCTCAGCAGGATCGCCGAGCCGGGCACCACCCCGCCGCCGCAGACCCGGTCGAACTCGGCCGCCCCGGGGGTGATGCGCGGCGGCTCGGGCGTGGCCGACTGCAGCGTCTCGAACTGAAGCCCCCGCGCGCGGCTGGTCGCCGTCGGCTTCAGCGCCCCCGGCGGAGCCGAGCGGCTCTCCTCCACGATCGAGTTCCACTGCCCGCACGCGCCGCACTGGCCGGACCACTTTCCGTGGACCGCCCCGCAGGACTGACAAACATGGATTGCGCCGTCTCGAGCCATGCTGTTGGCTTACAGGAGTCGGTGCGGGTGGGGCAGGGGGCCCTCACGACCCTACGACCGATAATGACGCAGGGCCGAATGTCCGAGAAGAATTTCTTCATCCTGTTCTGCGTGACCTGGGTGGCGGCCATGGCCTATGCGCTCAGCGCCTTCAGATTGCTGATCCGGGTGCGTGAGTTGAACGGGTCCGGGGCCGCCGGCGAGGCGCCGAACCCGATGGCCAATCCGCTGGAGCTGTTCGGTTATCTCGGCTGGCTCATGACCGGCCGCTACGCCCAACTGAACGACCAGATCGTCACGCGCTGGGCTGGCATCGCGCGGGCATTGTTCATCGTCGCCCTGCCGTTGATCCTGATCACCTTCGCCGTGGCTCTCGTCCACGCCGACGTCTGGGCTCAGTCGACGTAGCGCCGCGGCGCACGCGCGCCCACCGACGTCAGCAGTTCCCACGCGACGGTTCCGGCCGAGGCCGCCGCGTCGTCCAGCATCCTGTTCGGCCCGAACAGTTCGACGGAGTCGCCCACCGCGACCTGCACGCCCGTCACATCCACGGCGCAGACGTCCATCGACACCCGGCCCACGATCGGCCGCCGTTCGCCGCCGACCCAGACCCGGCCCGCCGGGCTGTAGCTGCGCGACACGCCGTCCGCATAGCCCGCCCCGACGGTGGCGATCCGGCGCGGCGCTTCGGCGACGAAGCCGCGCGAATAGCCGACGCTCTCCCCCGTCGGCACGTCGCGCACCTGCAGCACCTCGGCCGTGAAGGTCGCCACCGGCCGGATGCGATCGTCCGGCCGGCCCTCCGGCCCGCCGCCGTAAAGGCAGATGCCCGGTCGTAACGCGTCGAAGGCGTAGCTCTCGCCGAGAAAGACGCCGCCGGAGTTGGCGAACGACCGCACCGTCCCCGGATAGCGAGTCGCCGCCGCCGCGAAGGCGTCCCTCTGCCGCGCGTTCATCGGTTCGGACGGATCGTCGGCGCAGGCGAGGTGGCTCAGCACCAGATCGAGCCCCGCGAATGGCTCGGGCGCCTGTTCAGGGCGGAATCCGAGCCGGTTCATCCCCGTGTCGATCTGCAGGCCGCAACGCCCTCCGCCCGTCGTCCGCCACTCCGCCAACTGGGCCTCGGTGTTCAGCACCGGGCGCAGGTCGGCGGCGCGCAGCCGGGCGGCCCGCCCGGTCAGGCATCCGTCGAGGACATAGATGGCCGGTCCGGCCCCGAGCGCCGCCCGCAGCTGCTCGCCCTCCCGCGTGCGGGCCACGAAGAAGGTTCGCGCCCCTTCCCGCATCAGCCGTTCGGCGCAGGCCGCCGCCCCGAGGCCATAGCCGTCGGCCTTGACCACCGGATGCGCCGGTGCGCCGCCAATCCGCTCCAGGGTGCGAAAATTGGCGGCGAGCGCGTCGAGGTCGACGCTCAGCAGGGCGGGAGAGGGCGCGGGCATGGCGCATCTAGGGCCAGCCCGTTGTGCGATGCAACAACGGGCCGGATCAGAGCCGCGCGAAGGCCTCGCCGTCCGCGTCGAACAGATGCGTCTGGCCCGCCGGCACGCGCAGTTTCACGGACTCGCCCACGGCGGGCCGTACATCGCCGGGCAACAGCACCGTCAGCGGCGTCTCGCCCGCCTCGAGATAGGCATAGGTGGCGTGGCCCAGGGTTTCGACGAAGGTCACCGCGGCGCTGACGGAGTCGCCCTTGCCGGACAGGCCCAGATGCTCGGGCCGCACGCCCAGTGTCACCGGGGCTCCGGGCGCGGCGCGCGAGGCGTCGACATCGACCCGGACCGTCTCGCCCGCCGCCGTGCGCACCGTCGCGCCCCTCTCCGAACCCTCGACGATCTCCGCGGGCAGAAGGTTCATCTTCGGACTGCCGATGAAGCCGGCCACGAACAGGTTGCGGGGCCGTTCGTACAGCTCCATGGGCCGGCCGACCTGTTCGATCACGCCGCCGTTCAGCACCACGATCCGGTCGGCCAGGGTCATCGCCTCCACCTGGTCGTGGGTGACGTAGATCATCGTCGTCTTCAACCGCTCGTGCAGGCTGGCGAACTCGTAGCGCATCCGCACCCGCAGGGCGGCGTCGAGGTTGGACAGCGGCTCGTCGAACAGAAACACCTGCGGCTCGCGCACGATGGCCCGCCCGATGGCCACCCGTTGGCGCTGGCCGCCGGACAGGGCCTTGGGCTTGCGATCCAGATAGTCGGTGATGTTCAGCGTCTCCGCCGCACCGCGCACCCGGCGGTCGATCTCGACCTTGTCGTGTTTGGCAAGTTTCAGACCGAATGCCATGTTTTCATAGACATTCATGTGCGGATACAGGGCGTAGGACTGGAACACCATGGCGATGCCCCGCTCCGATGGCGACAGGTCGTCGACCGCCCGCCCGGCGCTGGCGATCTCGCCCGTGTCCGCCTCTTCCAGCCCGGCGATGGTGCGCAGCAGGGTCGACTTGCCGCAGCCGGACGGGCCGACGAAGACCACGAACTCGCCGTCCGCGATCTCCAGGTCGATGCCCTTCAGGACCGCGGTGGCTCCGAAGCTCTTGGTCACCCCGGTCAGCCGGACGTCCGCCATGTTTCCTGCCCGCAGCTGCTTGCCTTGCAGCCAACGTAAACGGTTACAGATCAGGATCAATGCCGCCATCGGAGGGTGACAAGCGGTCCGGTGCTGCTAGGGTTCGGCGTGACCGTTACGCCCGTTCTCCCATCCTTGCGCGCCGCGACGGCCGACCTTCACCATGCGATCGAGATCGACGCCCGGGTTGAGGCGCGCCTTCGCGATCGCGCGTCCCGGGGGGAGATGGTGGCGGGCCTGCACAACCTGCATCAGGCCGTCGAGGCCAGGATCGAGCCGTGGCGGCAGGCGCTGGAGCAGGCGGGTCATTCGCCGCAGGGTCGCTCGGCCGGGATCGGCGAGGCCCTGCGCGAGCTGTCCCACCCAGCCGGCCCGCCGCCTGAAGACGCCGCGATCGCGACGTTCGGCGAGGCGCTGGGCTGGACCTATGTCGCCGAGGGCTCGCTGCTGGGCGGGCGCGTGATGCGCCGGGGCATGATCGCCGACGGCGTCAGCATGAAGGGGCTGGATTTCCTCGATCCTCACGGCGACGAAACCGGACCGCGCTGGCGTGCGTTCCTGTCCGCGATGGAATCCGCGTGCGCCTCGGGGCAGGCGACCGGGGCGGATGTCATCAAGGGCGGTCGGGACGCTTTCCTCCTGGCCGCCGTTCTCCTGACCGCTCCCGTCCCTGCCGAGTTCGCGTGATGACCGAGACCCTTGCCGCGGCCGGGCCGCTCGACCTGACCGATTGCGATCGCGAGGCGATCCATGTGCCCGAGGCGATCCAGCCGCACGGCCTGTTGCTCGTCCTCGACGCCGACGGCCGCACCGTTTCCCGCGAGGCGGGCCGGCTGAGGCAGGTGACCGGCCGCGACAGCTGGCTCGGCCGCCACATCGACGACCTTCTGGGACAGGAGACGGGCGCCCGGCTCCGCGCCGTCGCCGGCGCCGGAGGGGACGGATTCGCGGGCCGTTGGCGGGCCGTGAACGGGCTGGAATACGACGTCGTCGTCCGTGGCGGCGCCGCCGGTCCGATCGTGGAGGTCGAACAGAGCTCCCAGGGCGCCCAGCCGGGCGTGGAGCTGATCAGCCGGCTCGACGCGGCCGGCGCGGCCCTGGAGCGGGCCGGCACGGTGCGGGCCGTCTGCGAGCGGGCCGCCGAGGCTTTCCGCGCCCTCACCGGCTTCGACCGGATCATGATCTACCGCTTCCTCGAGGACGCCGCCGGGCAGGTGGTGGCCGAGGCGCGATCGCCCGAGGTTGAATCGTTCCAGAACCACCACTTTCCGGCCACCGACATCCCGCGTCAGGCGCGGGCCCTGTATCTGCGCAATCCGGTGCGGGTGATTCCCGACTCGCACTACGCGCCGCTGCCGCTGCATCCCCCCGCCGTGGACGGGGATCCCCTCGACATGAGCGATTGCGGCCTGCGCAGCGTCTCGCCGGTCCATCTCCAGTATCTCAGGAACATGGGCGTCCGGGCCTCGGCCTCGGTGTCCATCATCGTCGACGGCGAACTGTGGGGCCTGGTCGCCTGCCATAGCGCCCGGCCGCAGCTGCTGCCGTTCGAGCTGCGGACGGCCGCGACCAACCTGGCCCGTTCCCTGGCGCGGCAGATCAAGGCCAAGGGCGACGCCGAACTGTACCGCGAGCGGATTCGGCTGCGCCAGGTAGAGGACGATTTCGTCGGCCGGCTGCCCGCCGACCGGCCGCTGGACCAGTCCCTCGCCGACCGGGGCCGGGACCTCGCTGACATCGTCGATGCGGACAGCCTCGCCATCGTGGCGGGCGACAAGATTTTCCGCTTCGGTTCGGCCCCGCCCGAGTCCGCCGTCCGGCGGATGGCCGAATGGGTGATCGAGCAACCCGGCCTCAGGCCCCTCGCCAGTCACGCCCTGTCCGCCGTCCATCCCGAGGCCGAGGCGTGGCGGACCGAGGCCAGCGGCCTGCTTGGCCTGCATCTGCAGGGCGAGGAGCCGCTGACCCTGCTGTGGTTCCGCGCCGAGATCGTCGAAAAGGTCCGCTGGGCCGGCAATCCCTCCACGGCGGTGAAGTCGGGTCCGGCCGGGGTCCTGACGCCCCGGGCGTCGGTCGAGGCCTGGTCGGAAACCGTGCGCGGCCGCTCCCGCCGCTGGAGTCCTTCCCAGATCGAGTCGGCCCTCCGCCTCCGCGACGCCCTGCTGGATTTCGCCGCCGTCACCCGTCTGCGGAGCCTCAACCGCACGCTGCGGGCCTCGCTCGACGAGCGGGATCTGCGCCTTGAGCAGCAGGAGTTCCTGATCCGGGAGGTCAATCACCGGGTCCAGAACAGCCTGACCCTGGTCTCGTCCTTCCTCGGCCTCCAGGCCCGCCAGACCGACCCCGCCGCCCGTGACCAGTTGCTGGAAGCGCGCCGCCGCGTCCGCGCCGTCTCGATGGTGCACAGCCGCCTCTACCGCGCCGAGGCCAGTTCGTCCGTGGATCTGTCGCGCTATTTCGCCGAGCTGATCGACGACCTGGGTGGATCGATGGGCGCGGACTGGAGCGCCCGTCTGGAGCACGATCTCGCGCCGGTCCGCGTCGAGGCCGGCCGGGCCGTCACCCTCGGCCTGATCCTGACCGAACTGATCATCAACGCCCAGAAATACGCCTATGACGGCGAGCCCGGACCGATCCTCATCTGTCTTGAGGAGAACGCCGAAGCGCTGCGCCTCGTCGTCGAGGATTCAGGCAAGGGCGGTCACAAGTCCGGCGGGGGTTTCGGCTCGATGCTGATCGGCAGTCTGGTCGGCCAGCTGGGCGGCGAGCTCGACTACCATGACGCCCGACCGGGCCTCCGCGCCGTGCTCAAGGCTCCGATCGACCGAAGCCCGGGGGGTTAGGACCGCCCGGGCTTGCGCTTCGGCGCGGGCTTGCCGCGCGCGTCCTTCGGGGCCCAGGGACGGTCGCCGCCCTTCGGCTTGCCCTTCCACGGACGGTCGCCCGCCGAAGCGGCGGTCCCGGCCTCGGAGCGCGGCGTCCACGGCGTCTTGCCCTTGGCCGCGGACTTGTTGACCCAGGGCTTCTTGCCGGGCGGCGTCGGCGTGTCGGGCGTGCGCTTGACCCACTTCTTGCCCTCGGCCGTCGGCGCGGCGTCGTCGCGCTTCACCCAGGGCTTCTTGCCGCCCTCGGGCGCCTCTTCGCGCGGGTTCCGGCCCGGCGTGTCGCCGCCGTCCTCGCGCGTCTTCCAGGGCTTTCTCTCCGGGCGGCCGCCGCCGGCGCCGGGCGTCTTGTCCCAGCGGCCGACGGGCTTCTCGGACGGCCCCGGCTTCACCGCGGGATCGATCTTCACGCCGTCCTCGAGGCCCTGGGCGATGGCGGCCTCGAACTTGGCCTTCATCTCCTGGGTGATCTCGAACTTGGTCTCGCGCTCGAAGATCCGGATCGCGCCGATGTCGCGCTTGGTCACGTGGCCCAGCCGGCAGATCGTCGGCATCAGCCATTTCGGGTCGGCGTTCTTGTCTCGGCCGATGTTGATGCGGAACCAGGCCATGTCGCCGCCGCGGGCGAAGTCGGTCCAGGGCACGTCCGGCTGGCCCTTGTCGTTCCTGCCGCTGGCCTGCTGCCGCTTCATCCGCTCGTCGTCATAGACGTCCTCGGGCGGCGGCAGCTTTTCGCGGTACAGGCGGATCAGGGCGGCCGCGACGTGCTCGGGCGAGGTCCGCTCCAGCAGCTGTTTGCCCATCGCCAGGGCGTCCTCGTCCGCCGGCGCCATCAGCACCGGATCGGTCAGCATCCGCTCGTGGTCCCGGGCGCGGATCTCGTCGGCGCTCGGAGGCCCCGACCATTCGGCCTTGATCCCCGCCGACTGTAGCATCAGCTCGACCTTGCGGCGCCGCGTATAGCTGACCATCAGCACCGAGACGCCCTTCCTGCCGGCCCGGCCGGTGCGGCCCGAGCGGTGCAGCAGGGTGGCCTTGTTGACCGGAATCTCGGCGTGGATGACCAGGCCGAGGTCGGGCAGGTCGAGGCCGCGCGCCGCCACGTCGGTGGCCACGCAGACGCGCGCATGGCCGTCTCTCAGGGCTTGCAGCGCCTCGGACCGCAGCGATTGCGTCAGCTCGCCGGACAGGCCGACCACCGAGAAGCCGCGCTCGCGCAGGCTGGCGGTCAGGTGCTTGACCCGCTCGCGCGTGTTGGCGAACACCAGCGCGCCGGGGCTTTCGAAATAGCGCAGCACATTGACCACGCCGTGCTCGATCTCGTTCGGCGCGATGCGGATGGCCTTGTATTCGATGTCGGCGTGCGAGCCGGCGCCGGCCACCGTGTCGATGCGCAGCGCATCCTTCTGGTACGTCCGGGCCAGTTGCACGATGTCGCGGGCCAGCGTCGCCGAGAAAAGCAACGTCCGCCGCTCCGCCGGGGCGGCGTCGAGGATGAAGGTCAGGTCTTCCTGGAAGCCCATGTCCAGCATCTCGGCGGCTTCATCCAGCACCACCGCCTGCACGGTCGACAGGTCCAGCCCGCCGCGCTCGAGATGGTCGCGCAGACGGCCCGGCGTGCC